>JAZSLR010000014.1:0-41124 GCA_045535475.1 Acutalibacteraceae bacterium
TTTCATTCCTTAAATATTTCTTATAATAATATAATATATCTATTTTGTTATGTTTTCCTTAAAAATTTTGACTCATTTCTAACAATTTCTTGACTTTTTTGATATCGGATGATATTATCGAAAAAGAATGAAGGTGCAGAACATGAATCATATCAAATTTGACCCGGCTGAATATTTTTATTTTCACCACGGCATGGATAAAAAAGTTGCCGAAGAGGGCGTATCGTGGCCGCATTACCACTCTCTTTATGAGATATATTTTCTTGAGGATGGTAACTGCACCTATTTTATTGACAACAAGGTTTATAATGTTCAGTCTGGTGATATTGTAATTATTCCCGACGGTATAATTCACCACACGAAATACGATAAGATAAAACACTCAAGAATACTTATCAACTGCAACCGTGAATATATACCTGATTCTGTACAGTCAAGTATTTCCATAGGCAACTACCTTTACAGAAATCCTTTTGTTGCCGATGAAATAAGAAAAATTCTCGATAAAATAGAACTCGAATATAATCTCAAAGACTCTTTTACTGACGAAATAATCTCCTGCCACACTCATTCACTGTTTTATCTGCTTATGCGAAACACCGAATCATGCATTGATATTGATGACGGCAACAAGGTAATTGAGCGAGCTGTAGCCTATATAAGAGAAAACTTTTCATCGGATATAACACTTTCTTCTCTGGCGAAAAGGTTTTCCCTCAGTCCCGAGCATTTTTCGAGGCTGTTCAAAAAAGAAACAGGCTTAGGTTTTTCAAAATATCTCAACTCTTTAAGATTGCAGTATGCCGAACAACTTCTCAGAAGTTCAGAAGGACAAAGCATAACTCAAATTGCAGAAATCTGCGGCTTTGAGGACAGCAATTATTTTTCTAAAAAGTTCAAAGAAGTTTACGGCACTTCTCCAAAAAAACTGCAAAAAAAGGATAAAAATCAATAAAGTTAAAAAATTTTAAAAAATCTGAATTCTAAAAATATATTTGAAATGAGATGAAATAATGAAAAACTTAAAACCAAAGCTTTGCAGTGCAGACTGTATAAGAAAAACAGAAAAACCTATTCTGACCAAGGATGATATACCTTATGAAGCTTCACTGATTTTTAATGCAGGTGTTGCTAAATATAAGGGCAAGTATGTTATGGTATTCCGTAACGATTACGGACCTACAGAAAAAACTTATCCGAAGGTGCGCTTTAAAACTTCTCTCGGTTTTGCTACAAGTGACGACGGTATAAACTGGACAGTAAGCGAAAACACTATTTTTGATAACAAAAATCTTTTGCCTGAGGATGAAATAAAAAGACTCTATGACCCCAGGATTACAGTTATAGACGGAAAACCTTACCTCTGTATGGCTATGGATACCCTTCACGGCGTTCGGGGCTGCATTGCCGAAATCGATGATGATTTTGAAAAAATAAACATTATCAGCGCTTCTGCTCCCGATAACCGCAATATGGTGCTCTTCCCTGAAAAAATAAACGGTAAGTTCGTTCGTCTTGAGAGACCGTTCCCCGTTTATTCAAGAGGCGGTAAGGACAGATTTGACCTTTGGCTTTCAACTTCGCCTGATCTCGTTTTTTGGGGTGAAACCGA
This sequence comes from Acutalibacteraceae bacterium, assembly GCA_045535475.1. GTDB lineage: Bacteria > Bacillota > Clostridia > Oscillospirales > Acutalibacteraceae > CAG-177. The sequence continues at coordinate 1,613 of JAZSLR010000014.1, forward strand.
GCTTGTTCTTGCTGTTGAAGATGTTCCTTATGCAAATGATAAAATCGGTCCTGCAGCACCGCCGATTAAAACCGACAAGGGTTGGCTTACAATTTTCCACGCAGTAGATAAAGACGACAAGCGAAGAAAAAACGGATGGGAAAGAACCTGGAAGAAAAGATACTGTGCGGGAATTATGCTTCTTGACCTGAAAGACCCCACAAAAATTGTCGGCATGAGCAAAATTCCGCTTATTGCTCCCGAAACCTATTACGAAACCCAGACGGGATTCCGTCAGCACGTAATTTTTCCCGGCGGTATGATTTTAGAGGATGATGGCGAGGTAAAAATTTATTACGGTGCATCAGATACAGTTGAATGTCTTGCTACCGCAAGGGTTGAAGACCTGATTGCGCTTTGTACGGAGAAACGAAAATAAAAGCAGAAACAAACTTTATTACACGGCACTTACCGAATGGTGGGTGCCTGTTTTTCGTTATATAACAATTCTCACCGCTTGTTGTGCAAAAGCATCCGTGAAACGTTTTGTCGGTTCTGTTCTTACCTCCGACGGGTGAATGAATTTGAACTGCAAAAGTAATGTCAACTCTATGTATAGGTAACAAGCCGTTTTGTCGAATGTGTGAAACAAATATAAAAATTGCCCCGTAGTTTTGCAAAAACAAATGCACCGACAAGAGGTGGTTTGATGTTTTTGTGAAGATAATTTGATTTTTTGATTATTTATTTTTTAAAACATATATGATATAATTCGGTTATACCGCAGAGAAGGTGATATTTCCTATGACAAACAGAGAACGTGCCATGAACATCCTTCACTATAAGGATGCAGATCGTCTGCCTGCCGTTCATTTCGGCTATTGGGGAGAATTGCTCGTTGAATGGGCGGAGCAAGGAAAAATCCCGAAAGAGCTTGCAGAGAACAACTGGGACGGCAACGAAAAAGATAAAATACTTGATGAACTTATCGGCTGGGATTTCAACTGGTCATGCACCGCAGGCGCAAACAGCGGTCTTTACCCCAGATTTGAGGAAAAGGAACTTGAGGTTTTACCCGACGGCACAACAAGAGTGCTCAACAGTGTGGGTGTTATCGAAAGAATAAAACCCGGTATCACTTCAATCCCGTCAGAGGATGACTACACTCTCAAGGACAGAGAGGCGTTTGAAACTCTCTATAAGCCCAAAATGCAGTATACTCCCGACAGAGTCGATTTTGAATATTTCAGAAATTTCAACGAAACAAGAGATAAGGAACGCCCCATCGGTCTGAATCTCGGAAGTGTTCTCGGCAATATCCGTGATATGACATCGGTTGTCGGTATGAGTTATCTTATGTATGACGAGGATGAGGATTTGTTTGCGGATATTGTTGATACATATGCCGAAATGCAGTATCAGTGTGCAAAAGCAATTCTTGAAACGGGTGCAAAATTTGATTTTGCTCATTATTGGGAGGATATTTGCTTCAAAAACGGACCTTTGCTTTCACCCGAAATCTTTGATGAGCTCTGTGCAAAGCACTATAAAAAGCGTAACGATTTATGCCATGAATTCGGCATTGACATAATTTCACTTGACTGCGACGGCGTGACCGAAAAACTGCTTCCGACCTGGTTTGAAAACGGAGTCAACACAATGTTTCCTATTGAAATCGGAGTATGGGGCGACCAGTTTGAGCCTGCGAGAAAGAAATACGGCAAAGGAATGCTGGGCGTAGGCGGTATGGATAAAACCGCACTCCGCAAGGACAAGGCGGCAGTTGATGCTGAAATTGAAAGAATAAAGCGTCTTGCCGCAATGGGCGGATTTATTCCTTGCCCCGACCACAGACTTATGCCCGGCACAAAATTTGAGCTTGTACAGTATTACGCAGAAGAAATAAAGAAAATCAGACTTTAAAAAGGAGAAAGCATTATGAGTATTTATCTTGAAATATCCGAAAATCTTCAGAGAGGCAAAGCTAAAATCGTTAAAGAGCTAGTGCAAAAGGCTGTTGATGACGGACTTCCGGCAGCGCAGATTCTGGGCGAAGGTTTGCTTTCGGGTATGAATATTATAGGCGAAAAGTTTAAGAACAACGAGGTTTATGTTCCTGAAGTTCTTGTTGCCGCAAGGGCAATGAATATGGGTATGCAGGTTCTGAAACCGCTCCTTATTGAAGACGGCGTTCAGTCAACGGGCAAGGTCTGCATCGGCACGGTTCAGGGCGACCTTCATGATATCGGAAAGAATCTTGTTAAAATGATGATGGAGGGCAAGGGTCTTGAGGTTGTTGACCTTGGCACCGATGTTTCGCCTGAAACTTTTGTAAACACCGCAATAGAGCAGGACTGCCGGATTATCTGCTGCTCGGCACTTCTTACAACTACAATGGAAGTTATGGCTGATGTTGTTAAAGCGGCAGAAAATGCAGGAATCAGAGATAAAGTTAAAATTATGGTGGGCGGTGCACCCGTTACCGAAGAATTCTGCAATCAGATAGGTGCGGACAAATACACCTCCGATGCCGCAAGTGCCGCCGATGCCGCTGTTGAACTTTGCAAATGATGAATATAGAAAAGTATCTTGTTAATTCCTACATATTTCAGTATAAACTGATTAAACCTGATGAAATTCCGTTTTCGAAGGCTGTTGTTGATATGTGCAAAGCAAACCGATGCGGAAAATACGGCACCTGCTGGACTTGTCCGCCGGGTGTCGGTACTCTTGATGAGCTTGAAAGAAGAATAAAAAGCTATAAAACCGCTTGTGTTTTCACCTGCAAATATGACCTTGAGGACAGCTTTGACTTTGAAGGCATGGTTGAAGGTCAGAAAAGCGCAAAACGGGTTTTGCAGAATATAATCGAACAACTCCAAGCAGACGGCAAAAAAATTATGGCTCTCGGCTGTGAAGGCTGCGGACTTTGCGAAAAATGCACCTATCCCGATGCTCCGTGCCGTTTCCCTGAAAAGGCTGTGCCGTCGGTTGAAGCCTGCGGAATCAATGTTGTTGAACTTTCAAAGAAAATCGGAATCAACTATAATAACGGCACGAATACCGTAACATATTTTTGCATTATACTTTGGTGATTAAATGGAAGAAAAAGTAAAAGCATTATTGAATAACAAAAACAAAACCGTTCCAATTCTCTCATTTCCGTCAACGCAGCTTCTCGGAATAACCGTCCGAGAGCTTATTTCGTCTGCAGAAATGCAGGTGAAAGGTATGCAGGCGATTGCAGAAAAATGCAACGTCGGTGCATCGCTCAACATAATGGATTTATCTGTTGAAGCCGAGGCTTTCGGCGCAAAAATCCGTTTCTATGACGATGATATTCCTGCTGTTGAAAAGGGAATAATCGATGATATTGCCGATGCTGAAAGCATAACCGTTCCCGATATCGGTGCGGGCAGAACAAGCATCTGCATTGACGGTATAAAGAGAGCAAAAGAAAAAATAACCGATATTCCCGTTTTCTGCGGAGTTATCGGTCCCTATTCCCTTGCAGGCAGGCTTTTTGACATGACGGAGCTTATGATGGAATGCTTTGACAGCCCCGACGAGGTTAAAATCCTGCTCTCAAAAGCAACGGAATTTATAATCAAGTATATAAAGGTATTCAAAGAGGTCGGTGCAGACGGCGTTATTATGGCTGAGCCTGCCGCAGGTCTGCTTTCTCCATCGCTTGCAGAGGAGTTTTCAATGCCTTTTGTTCAGAAAATTTTTGACGAAATCAACAGCGAAGATTTCATCATCTGCTATCATAACTGCGGAAATGCGGCAAACGATATGCTTGATATGATATCGGAGCTTAATGCGGATATCATTCATCTCGGCAACGCAATCAATCTGAAAAAAGCACTTGAAAAATTGCCGAAGGATAAAATCGTTATGGGCAATGTTAATCCCGTTTTGTTCAGAACGGGAACTCCCGATGATATCAGAAAGGATGTGCAGAGGGTATTTGATGAATGCTCAATGTATGATAATTTTATGATTTCAACGGGCTGTGATGTTCCTGCGGCATCAAAATGGGAGAATATTAACGCATATTTTGAAAAGGTAAATGAGCTTTATGCATAAGGTGATAATTGGCGATGAAACTCAATATGCGCAAGACGGCACGCTTTTATCCGATTGTTTAATCAAATCGGGCAAAAGCGTTGATCACCCTTGCGGCGGAAAAGGTATCTGCAAAAAATGTCTTGTTACCGTTAACGGCAAGGAAGAGCTTTCGTGTCAATATATAATCAAATCCGACATATCCGTAACCGTCAAAAACAACGGTAAAATCTATTCCGAAACGGGTACAGAGGAAACAAATGTTGTAACCGATAATCTCTGCTTTGCCCTTGATATCGGCACAACTACCCTTGCACTCGCCCTTGTTTCGCTTGACGAAAATAAAATAATAAAAGTCATAACACGCACAAATCCTCAGAGGGCATTCGGCGCTGACGTTATGACAAGAATTGACTGTTGCCGCAAAAACGGAGTTGAAGAACTTCAAAAAACGCTGATTGCCGAAATCAATTCAATGGTATCAGAATTTGATTTGCACAATATCGAAAAGCTTTATGTTTCGGGTAACGCAACGATGCTTCATCTCTTTTTCGGCATTGATTGCTCTGCCATGGGCATTGCACCCTATACTCCCGTGTTCCTTGAAAGCAAAACCTCAAAAGCCGAAAATCTCGGAATAATCGGCATTGAAACCGTTGAGAGTCTGCCCTCAATTGCCGCTTTTGTCGGTGCGGATCTGGTTGCAGGCCTGAATTTTATCGGTATGCCCGAAAACGGAAAGCACAATCTTCTCGTTGACCTTGGCACGAATGCGGAAATTGTTCTTTTCAGTGAAAAATCCGCTCTTTGCACCGCCGCTGCGGCAGGTCCGTGCTTTGAGGGTGCAAATATCTCCTGCGGTATGAGTGCAACCAATGGAGCGGTTTATTCATATTCAGAATCAGAAATAGAAACCGTCGGCAACATTCCCGCAAAAGGCATCTGCGGCACAGGTCTTGTTGATATCATTGCATATCTTCTCGACAAAGGAATTGTTGATGAAACGGGATATATGGAAGATGATTTTGAAGTTGCAGACGGTGTTTACATAAATCAAGCCGATATAAGACAGTATCAGCTTGCAAAATCAGCTGTTTGTTCGGCTGTTCTGACTCTTTTACAGATGAAAAACCTTTCATTTGAAGATGTTGAAAAAATGTATATTTCAGGCGGATTTTCCGCAAAAATCAATATTGAAAATGCCGTTAAAACAGGCTTGTTTCCAAAAGAACTTGCGCAGAAATGCGTTGCAATCAATAACAGCAGTCTGCTTGGCACTGTAAAATATGCTTGCGAGAAAAATGACCTTGCTGTATATATTGATAAATCAACCTATGTTGATTTGTCTGCAAAACCGACTTTTTCGGATTTATTTATTGAGAATATGATGTTTGAGGTATAATTATGACAGAGCGTGAACGATTTATAAAAGCACTCAGAAGAGAGCCGATTGAAGGGCATTGCCCCACCTTTGAGCTTGTGTTTTTCTTAACACTTGAAGCAATAGGAAAAATCCATCCGTCACAGCAACGCTTTGACCAATGGAATCAGATGAGCAAAACAGAGCAGAAGCTCCATATTGACTATATCGCTGACTGCCATATCGAAGTTGCCGAAAAATATCATCACAGTGCAATTTTTGTGCATCCCAATCCGTGGGGATATGAAAATATAGTCAGACTTCTTGAAACGATAAGAGAGAAATCGGGCGACAAATATTTTCTGATGATTCACGGCGACCCGACATTTGAAATCCCAAACGGCGAAAATATGATGGAATTCACCGAGAGAATGTATGACGATGAGGACGGACTCAAAGCCGAAGCGCAAAAGAGGCTTGATAATTGGCTTTCGCTTGCCGAAAAGCTTTCAAAGCATAACGGCTTGCTTGACGGCTTTGCACTTTGTTCGGATTATTGCTTCAATGTAAATCCTTTCTTTTCGCCGTCGATGTTTTCCGAATTTATTGCACCGTATCTTCAGAAGGTTATAAAAGATTACCGTGATATGGGCTTTTACACAATCAAGCATACCGACGGCAATATTATGCCGATTATCGACCAAATTGTTGAATGCAAGCCCGATGCACTTCATTCTCTTGACCCACAGGGCGGTGTTGACCTTGCGGAGGTAAAACGCCTTTACGGCGATAAGATTGCTCTTTGCGGCAATGTCAACTGCGGACTTCTTCAGACAGGTACGGAAGAACAGGTCATTGCCGATGTCCGTCGCTCCCTTCGTGACGGTATGAACGGTTGGGGATATGCGTTCTGCACATCAAACTGCGCATACACAGGTCTGCCGCTTGAAAGATACGAGCTTATGAACCGCATATGGTACGAAGAAGGAATTTATAAATAAAGAAACTCGGAGTGAAAAAACACTCCGAGCATTTTTTACTGTTCTCTTGCAAGCTTATATATCAGCTCATAAGCAAAGACAAGGTCCTCAATCGAGCAATGCTTCTGAACAAAATGGGATGTGCAGCATATCCATCTTTTGCCCTTGAGAAGCGAAAAAATCCTCCTGATTTCCTTTTCAAGCTCTTCTCTGTTCATTATTCCGATTGCAGACTGAACGCATATGCCGCCCATAACCGCAAAATTGTTACTGTAATTTTCAAGATATAAATCAAGCGGCATATTGGCATTTTCCTGCCACGGATGAACAACATCAAATCCGATGTCACGCACACCGTCAAGCACTTTTCTGATGCATCCGTCGGAATGAAGGCTTGCAAAAACACCTTTGGAATGAACGTGGTCAACAATCATTTTCATATTTGGATATATGATTTCCCTCCATGTGTAGGGGCTGAAAAGCATATCTTTTTGCGAACCCCAGTCGTCCGAAATGTGTATCATATCGACACCCAAAGAAATGCATTTGTCGGCAAATCTCATTGTCCATTCAGCCTGCCGTCTGTAAAGCTCACAAAGTTCTTCGGGATAAAGTGCAGTATATAAAAGGTGGTTTTCAATGCCGAAAACCGTGTTGAAATGCTCAAAAAGCCCCGGAGTCTGCATATAGCAGAAGCGATCTCTCTGCTTGTGATGAGCGATTTCTCTTTTTACCTGCTCGAAATCCGAATCGTTATCGGGCGCGGTGAAAAGATTATAATCAAGAAGCACATCCGGAGTAAGCTCATCGTGTCGGCTTCTTATAACGTCAAATGAACCTGCGTCAAATGACCACGGACCGCCGAAAATATGCGCCGCATCAAACTCAAATCTGTCCTCAAAGGCTTCAACGCTTCCGAACTTCATTGAAATTTCATTGCCGAGATTTTCTTTGAGCCATCCGTATATAGGCTGACGGTCGTTTCCGTTGCCGAGAATAGTGTTGCGTACTCTTTCTGTACTGTTCATATACTCACCTGAATTATATCAAAATGTAATAAGGCTGCATAAAATCGGATTTGTTTCATAAGCATTTTTGATTCCTGCCTAAATTATATCATAAATACAGCAAAACACAACCTGAATATTTGTGCGTATTATGCTCACAAATAACTGGATAATATGCCTTTTCTGAGTTTATGTGTACCACAAAACAAAAGAAAACCATTCAGCTTCATTTTTCAACAATCTTTCCTTACCGAAAAAACAAGTTTTTTGACAAACTGAAAGCCCACAGTTTTTTCTGTGGGCTTTGATATTATTTATTGCAATGTTTATCAAACGACGGATTAAATGCGTAGAAATTCTTTTCGTCAAGCTTATCGGTCGCAAGGCGCAGACCTTCGCCGAATCGCTGGAAGTGAACAATTTCTCTTGCACGGAGGAACTTTATTGGTTCTCTGACATCGGGGTCATCAACGAGTCGGAGAATATTGTCGTAGGTTGTGCGTGCTTTTTGTTCTGCGGCAAGGTTTTCGGTCATATCGGTGATAACGTCACCCTTGCTCTGTATATATGCCGCCGTAAAAGGCACGCCTGCGGCTGATGACGGATATACGCCTGCGGTATGGTCAACAAAATATGCGTCAAAACCGCCCTTTTTAATGTCTTCTTCGCTGAGGTTTCTTGTAAGCTGATAAACAATCGCACCTATCATTTCAAGGTGAGAAAGTTCTTCGGTACCTACATCCGTGAGCAATCCTTTAAGTTCGTCATAGGGCATAGCAAATCTTTGGCTGAGATAGCGTAAAGATGCACCGAGCTCGCCGTCGGGTCCGCCGTATTGCGAAATTATAATCTGTGCATACTTCGGATTAGGATTTTTGATTTTTACGGGATATTGCAGTTTCTTTTCATAAACAAACATCAGCAGTCACACTCCTCAAGCTCCCAGGGCCAGGGACCTTTGAGCCACTGTACACCCTGTGCCTTTGCGGCGGTAAGCGGGCAGAAATTCTCCTCAAATTCGTTTCGGAGCGCTTTGTATTTTACCTCTGCCTTGTTATGTGCCTCTACCATCTGCAAATCCCACGGATGCGTGTCAAGATAAAGATGGATTTCCCAGAGCTTGAACTGTGCAGCACCGAGATTTTTGAGCATTGCTTCTCTTTTACTCATCTGCAGCACTTCCCTGCGAAGGGCTTATTGAGCACGCAGAACAGAGTTCCGCATTCAAAAGCCTTCATTTCGTCAAACATCGCCGTATCGGTCTGCATCGGCACATAGAGCATTGCAACGGTATAGTTTGCAGGCAGAGGAGTGACTGAGTAAGGGCAGGCTTCGTGTTTATGAACCTGCCTTTGCGGATATCTGTATCCGCCGTATTCGTTCATTACAATCATTCCTTTCCGAGGTGTAACCTCTGCTATATTATATGCACGAGCTTTTATTTTGACAGTTTGACAACATTTTTCGGATAAGGTATAATAAAATCATCGGGAGGTGCTGATATGGAAAATCAGGAAAAAAGACGTCGATTTATCCCCTGCTCGTTATATTGTACCGATAAAATCGAATCGTGGCTTGAAGAAATGGCAGCCGAAGGCTATGTTTTATATAAGTTTTCGAAATTTGATTATGCTGTTTTCACTAGAGATAAACCGCAGAAAATACACTATCGCCTATGTCTGAGGGGCAGCAACAAACACCAATCCGAAATGCAAAGGCTGATGCAAAAACACGGTTGGGAAAAAACGGGTGAAATAAAAAATCTTGATATATATTCATCCTATAATCCCGAACCGCCTTCTGCTGACAATGATTATGAGATAGCGAAGCTTCGGGATAAAGCAATAAAACACCGTTCAAAGCAAAGCATCATATCTTTTTTTGCTCCCCTTCTGATAATCTCATCGTATATATTTTTTAAAGACGTGGCAATTGATGCAGTTAAATTCGGAATCGGAGCTTTGCTTATGCCGATATCGATTATATTATCTTTAACGGCAATGCAAATAATTGAAACAATCGATATCAGAACTTATAAAAAACATATTAACGATAAGAATACACATATCAAAAACACAGGTAAAATAAATCTTGTTTTTTATACAGCAAAATACATATCTGTTGCAGCAATTTTTTTATCGTTTATAATTCTGCTCATTTCGCCCTCACCCGAAGCAAGCAGCGACATCTTGTACGACAGTATTTCTCAAAACGAAAATCCGCCTTTTGCAACAGTTGAAGATTTTGTAACCGAGAATGCGACAAAAAAAGGCGATCCGGAAACAGACCCGGGAGCTTTATACAGCAAATGGAGCAATGCAGTTTCAAAGCTCAACTATTTCTGGCGGGAAGAAGACGCCTTTCTTCATTCAGACGGAACAACCGAGAGAATACAGATTCTTGTTTCTTATCACGAAGCATCAAATCCCATCCTTGCAAAGCATCTTATATGGGATTACTATTGGGATGACAAAGCAACAAAAATCACATCCGATGTCAATAAAATATCCGGATATGATATTGATTACGGAATAACTTACCGTAATTGGAATTTCCTTGTTGTTATCGCACAAAAGGGAAATACGATAATAAAAGCGGAATTTGAATCGGTCAGACTAACTGAGGAAGAGCCGTTTGAAGTAATAGAGAGTATCACGGATGAAGAAGTAATTAATATTATATGCCGTAACTTTCAATAGAAAAAACTCCGAAGCTTTACCTGCTTCGGAGTTTGCTTTTTTATTTTGTGCCGAAGATTCTGTCGCCTGCATCACCGAGACCGGGAACGATATATCCGTGCTCATTGAGGCAGTCATCAAGCGCGCCGACAAAGATATCAACATCGGGATGAGCCGCTTTGAGCGCTTCAAGTCCTTCGGGAGCGGCAATAATGCACATAAACTTAATTTTCTGGGGATTGCGGGTCTTGATCTGTGTTATTGCATCGATTGCAGAGCCGCCGGTTGCAAGCATCGGGTCGAGAACAATAACTTCTCTTTCTTCGATATCGGCAGGAAGCTTGCAGTAATATTCAACGGGCATAAGAGTTTCGTGGTCTCTGTAAAGACCGATATGACCGACTCTTGCCGAAGGCACAAGTGCGAGAACGCCGTCTACCATTCCGAGACCTGCTCTGAGAATGGGAACAAAAGCAAGCTTCTTACCTGCAATTGACTTTGTTTTTGCAAGAGCAAGCGGAGTTTGGGTTTCAACCTCTTCAAGAGGAAGATCTCTTGTTGCTTCATAGCACATAAGCATTGCGATTTCGCTGACAAGCGCTCTGAACTGGGTTGAAGCGGTTTCAACATTTCTGAGAATGGTAAGCTTATGCTGAATAAGAGGATGCTCCATTATCATTACTTTTGCCATAATTATTCCTCCCGATTAAAATCTGTTTTCAAGGTCAATTATCTGGTCAATTCTTCTCTGATGGCGTTCTTCACCGCTGAAGGGAGTATCAAGGAAGATATCAACAAGCTCAATTGCCTTTTCGGGTGTGATAACTCTGCCGCCGAGGCAAAGCATATTTGCATTGTTATGCATTCTTGTCATCTCAGCCGAGAAAAGGTCGGAACAGCAACAAGCACGGATTCCCCTCACCTTGTTTGCGGCAATTGAAATACCGACACCCGTACCGCAGAAAAGAAGACCGAGCTCACACTCACCGTCAACAACGGCTCTTGCAGTCTTTTCGGCATAAACTGCATAGTCGCACGAATCGGCAGAATGTGTGCCGTAATCCTTGAATTCAATATTTCTTTCTTCGAGATGTTTCATAATGACCTGCTTGAGTTCAAAACCTGCGTGGTCGCTTCCGATTGCAATCATTTCAATGATTCTCCTTTTCTTATTTTTAATTCACGTTCAGCCTGCGGAAGTCTTAAATAGACAGGTGCAAGCAAAGCGGAATCGGTAAATGCTTCTTTATTGTTTTCGGCAGCAAGCGCTGCACCAAACGCTCTTTGATAACGGCGGTTTTCGCCAGAAAGATGAACATTCAAAAGCTTATCGCCGAACGATTTCATACAGATTTCGGCTCCGTCGCCTGCAAGATAAATCTTTTCATCATAAGCCGAAAGCTCTCCACAAAGCTCATCAATTGAAATTGCTTTATCCTCGCAGATGCGCTCAACCTTACCTTCGCCACAGTGGAAGAGAGCGGTGTAAACCTGATTGCATCTTGCATCCATTGCGGCGCAGACAATGCATCTGTCATCCGCAAAATTATATGCCATAGCCTCAAGGGTTGAAACACCTGCGCAAAGCTTGTTTTCAGCAAGGGCAAGTCCTTTGACAGCCGCAACACCGATTCGGATTCCCGTAAAAGAACCCGGTCCGACATTGACACAGAATGCATCAATATCTTTTATATTCATATCTGCCTGAGTGAGGGCATTATCAACCATCGGCATAAGAGTTCTGCTATGCGTAAGAGATGCGTTGACAAAGCATTCGCTTATCAGCCTGCCGTCCTCGCAGACCGCAACGCTTGCAGACTTTGCCGATGAATCAACCGCCAATATTTTCAAGTAAGTCAGCTCCAGTTATTTCAATATTTCTTTCGTTAAAATCATCCGTTTTGGTGATGGTTACTCTGATACAGTCTTCGGGAAGAATCGCCTCGATGTTTTCGCTCCATTCAATAATCAGGCATCCGCCTGCATCAAGATAATCGAAATATCCCGTCGAATAAAGGTCATCCCAACCTGAAATGCGGTACATATCAAAGTGATAAAGAATTCTTTTATCTCCTCTATACTCATTGACAAGCGCAAAAGTGGGACTGCTGACATCGCTGTCAATTCCCATTCCCTTTGCAAAGCCTCTCGTGAAAGCTGTTTTGCCTGCACCAAGGTCGCCAAACATAGCAACCACCGTGCCGTCCTTGACCGTATTTCCGAGAAGATAACCGATTCTTTCGGTCTCTGTTACAGTTTGTGTTTTATAAATCGCCATAATTCACCACCATACGGAATTATAACACAATAAAAAGTGTATTTCAACATCTATATAAATAAAAATCCCAACCCGAAGGTTGGGATTATGTTTTATTCAGGAAGAGATGCGGCAAGTCCGCAGACTTCTTTATAGAATTTTCTTATTTCAATCGGATTTGTGAATACTCCCATATAGTCTGTATGGTCCATTGATTCGATAACGGGCATAACGTTCCAGATGCCTTTTTCAATGTTGTTTTCATCATAATCCTTATAGGATTCGCCGTCGGGATGATGTGCGGAGTTTGTGCTGACTATACCGTCATTTACCCTCCAGCTTTCGTCAATTGCAATGCCGAAAAGCTCATCTCTGTCGTAACTGCAGATGGGCGGAGAGGTCAACAGGAACAGAGGGTTCATAGTCGGTTCGGGATAAAGATTGCCCGTAATCGGTCCTTCAAAAACGCATTCCGAAGAATATGAGAAATAATAAACATCGTCAAGCATCTTTATTTTTTCGTTTGCTTCAGCCGCACCCTTGACGGTCAAGTCATAATATGCGGAGTCCTTGGAATTGAGCATTGTTTCGATTAGCTCGGTGTCAAAACTGCCCTCAAAGCCGTCATCAGGATAGTCGGTAAGTCCGAAATGCTCCATCTGGATATCCCATATCGGACGCAGAGCAGTGTTATCGAGAACACCCCAGATATAATAGAAGGAGTGTACCATAATATTTATAATCGGATATGTGTCCTTATCGGCGGCAAGCGAGCCGTTATGAGGCGCAGAAAGAGTTGTTATTGAATGGATATACTCCCCTTTTCCGCCTTTGAAGAAATCGGACACATCATTGCCTGCCTTCTTTTCGGCAGGGTCGCCGTATTCAAGAATCGAGGCAAAAAGACGAATTGTTACACCGCCCATACTGTGACCGACAAGGTTGATTTTGATTATATCGCCGTTTTCATCGGTTTTGCCGAAGGTCGGGCAAAGAGGCTCGTCATATGTTCTGCCGAAGCGTGAATGACCGTGTTCCTTTGAGTGCGCTTCACCGTAATCAACTGTTGTTCCCGCAAGCTGTGCATAAAGCTCACAAGCTCTGTCCCAGGCGGATGAAGCACCGCCCACGCAAGCCGTGTAAACATCGTAGCCTCGGTTTTCGAGATATTTCGGAATGTTGCCTGCCGTTGTACCCCAATAGGGCATAAACTTATCGATTCCCTGATATTCGCCCCATCCCATAAGTCCGTGGACGAAAACAAAGGGATAGTCATTTGCTTTTTCTTCCGTCGCAAAAGCCGACATTGAAAAAACGGAAGTTCCTATGATTATACAAAGTATAACCGCAATAATCTTTTTCAGCATATTTAACGCCTCCTTTATCTAAAATATATCACATTACGAGTTAATTGTCAATTTTTCCATAAATAAAACATATAAAAATGCCCGGATTCCGCAAAGAATCCGGGCCGGATATCAATTAAACAAGTTCATTCATAACATCGGGAAGGTCGGTGATAAGACCGTCAACACCGCATTTGAGAAGATACATCGCAACCTTTTCGTCATTGACTGTCCACACATTGACCTTGACACCGTTTTCGTGGAGTCTTCTGACAAAACGCTTGTTTACCGATGAGAAATGTGGATGGAAATAATCGGCTTTGATTTCCTTGGCAACCTTGACATAACCAAAGAGCAGTTTTGTAAAGAACTCCTTCTGCTTCGGGCTGTAAAGATAGCCTGTTTTGCAATTCGGGTCAACCTTTTTGCACTCAACGAGAACATTCGCATCAAAGCTTGAAATGAGAAGTCTGTCGAAAAGCCCGTGTGCCTTAACGGCATCAATCGTTTTCTTCACGATTTCCATATTACCGTCAAGGGGCGGTTTGATCTCGATGTTCATAATTTCAATATCTGCCGTTTCGCAAAGAGCGAGGAATTCTTCGAGAGTCGGGAGCTTTGTGCCTGCGTATTTCTCGTGAAAATATGAGCCGAAATCATATGTGCGAAGCTCTTCAAGAGTCATATTGCGGATTTCGCCCTGACCTGTTGAGGTTTCATCAATAGTATAGTTATGGCAAACAACGGGTACGCCGTCTTTGGTGAGGTGGATATCGGTTTCGAAGCCGTCAACACCGATTTTGATTGAATGCTCAAATGCGGGAATGGTATTCTGGGGTGCGCGTCTGTTGGCACCTCTGTGAGAAATTACTTTACAAGCCATTTATATCACCTTTCAAGCAATAATTCTTAATAATTTAAGTTTAACAGAACATATATGATTTTTCAAGAGAATATTGCAGAATTTATATGCTGTTTTCTTGACTTTGCAGATGATGGATGATAAGATTTAAATGTATAAATTTGTTTGTAAAGGATGATTCAATATGTATATGGAAAAATATGAATTCTGGTTTGTGGTCGGCAGTCAGTTCCTCTACGGCCCCGAAGTGCTTGATACCGTTGCCGCAAGAGCGGAAGAAATGGCAGAGAAGATGAACGCAAGCGGTCTTCTCCCCTGCAAGGTGGTTTATAAAGTAACCGCAAAGACAAGCGAAGAAATTTCAAAGGTTGTCAAAGAAGCAAACTTTGACGATAAATGCGCGGGCATCATCACCTGGATGCACACATTCTCACCCTCAAAGATGTGGCTGAACGGTCTTAAAGAGCTTCAGAAGCCCTACTGCCATTTTGCAACACAGTATAACCGTGACATCCCCAACGAAGAGATTGATATGGATTTTATGAATCTCAATCAGGCTGCACACGGCGACAGAGAGCACGGATTCATCGCTGCAAGACTCCGCACTCCCAGAAAAGTTATTATGGGTTACTGGCAGGATGAAAAAGTTCTTGCAGAGCTCGGCAAATGGATGCGTTCGGCAGTCGGCGCAGCTTTCTCAAAGGGACTCAAGGTTATGCGTTTCGGCGACAATATGAGAAACGTTGCCGTAACAGAAGGCGACAAGGTCGGCGTTCAGGAGCAGCTCGGCTGGGAAGTCAACACCTGGCCCGTAGGCACACTCGTTGAGTATATCAATGCCGTAACCGACGCGGAAGTTGATGTTCTTATGGCTGAATACGCTGAGAAATACGATATCGCTACCGATAATCTTGATGCCGTGCGCTATCAGGCAAAAGAAGAAATCGCAATCAAGAAGATGCTTGATGAGCAGGGATGCAAGGCATATACAAACACATTTGAGGACCTTCACGGAATGGAGCAGCTTCCCGGACTTGCAAGCCAGCGACTTATGGAACAGGGATACGGCTACGGCGGCGAAGGCGACTGGAAAGTTTCCGCAATGACGGCAATCCTCAAGGCTATGACCGAGGGTATGGACGGCGGCTCGGCATTTATGGAGGATTATACATATAACCTCGCACCCGGTGCGGAATATTCACTCGGCGCTCATATGCTCGAGGTCTGCCCCACGCTTGCGGCGGATAAGCCGAGAATCGAAGTTCATCCGCTCGGAATCGGCGGCAAGGGCGACCCTGCAAGACTTGTTTTCGAAGGCAAGGCAGGTTCAGCCGTTGTTATCAGCCTTATTGATATGGGCGGCAGACTGAGAATGATTTGCCAGGATATCGAATGCGTAAAACCCATTCTTCCGATGCCCAATCTTCCAGTTGCACGAGTTATGTGGAGAGCTATGCCCGACCTTTGCACAGGCGCAAAATGCTGGATTATCGCAGGCGGCGCACACCACACCGTGCTTTCATACGATGCTGATGCAGAGATGCTCCGCGACTGGGCACGTATTATGAACATCGAATTTGTTCACATCAACAAAGACACAACTCCCGAAGGTCTTGAAAACGAACTTTTCCTCAACGACCTTGCATGGAAGCTAAAATAAGATATGACAAAACCGCCGAAGTTTTAAACCTCGGCGGTTATTTTTAAAGTTCTTTTATTGCTTCGGGGAATAATTCAATGCTTCTTCTGAGTATTCCGTGCATATGAGCAATTGCGATTCCGTAGTTGGTCATCGGCACGCCATTGTCGTTTGCGTGACCAGCTCTGTGCTGCATTTCACGGTTATTGAGCATACAGCCTCCGCAGTGGATAACGAGAGAATATTTTGACAAATCGTCGGGGAAATCCTTGCCGCTTGTGAACTCAAATTCAATATTTTTGTTTGTATGTTTTTTTACCCAATTCGGCATTTTTACCGTTCCGATATCGTTGCACTGTCTGTGATGTGTGCAGCCCTCGGAAATAAGGACAACATCGCCGTCATTGAGCTTATCGAGCTGTGCGGCACCGTGAACGGCAGCGGTCAAATCACCTTTATATCGCACAAACAGAATTGAAAACGATGTCAGTGGAATATCGGCGGGTGTATCCTTTGAAACTCTACCGAATGCCTGCGAATCGGTAATGACAAGCTTCGGCTTTTTGCCGAGAGATTCAAGAGTTGATTTTAGCTCCGTATCACGGCAGACAACTGCCGTTGCTCCGCTTTCGATAACCTCACGGATTACCTGCTGCTGAGGAAGAATAAGCCTGCCTTTGGGTGCAGATTCATCTATCGGAACAACAAGAACAACCAAATCATTCGGTTCAATGAGGTCGGCAACAATCTTTTTGCTGCTCTCCCACCCTTTTGCAAGACCTGCAATCATTTCTTTGAGTTCATTGATGTTTGTTCCTTCAACTGCGCTGACATATATTGAATTGTCATTTTTATCGGGAATATTTTCAAGCAAATCGGCTTTGTTATATGCGATAACATAGCTGATTTTTTTGCTTTCAAATGCGGAAATCAAGTCCTTGTCTGCAGGCTGAATTCCTTTTGTTGCGTCAACAACAAGCACGGCAACATCGCAATAATTGAGCGCTTGCTTTGCGCGCTTTACACGCATTTCGCCAAGCTCGCCTTCATCGTCAACGCCGGGAGTGTCAATGATAACAACGGGACCGAGAGGCAGAAGCTCCATAGCTTTTTTTACTGGGTCGGTCGTTGTTCCCTTGACATCGGAAACAAGCGAAAGATTCTGACCCGTGACGGCATTGACAACGCTTGATTTTCCTGCATTACGCAGCCCGAAAAAACCGATGTGGATTCTTTCGGCGGAAACAGTTTCATTAAGGCTCATAAAGTTCTCCTTAAAATCTGAAATCACGGCGGTTTGAGGCTTTGATATCTTCAATATTCTGCTCGGCAATTGCTCTTACCTTTTCACCCGGAATCTTTTTAAGCTCATTTTTGATAAGCTCAAAACCGATTTTCTTTGTTTCTTCGCTTGCATAGTCAACAAGATATTCGGTAAGAGTCATAAGTGCGTTAGGATGGCAGCAATTAAGAATCTGACCGTTCTTGCAAAGAGTCATAAATCTGTCGCCCGTTCTGCCCTCTCTGTAGCAAGCGGTGCAGAATGAAGGAATGTGCTTAAGTTCCATAAGCCAGCGGACAACCTCATCGAGAGTTCTCTGGTCGGAAACATCAAACTGCTCGGAATCGTGAGGTCTTTCTTCTTCGGTATAACCGCCGACGGATGTTCTTGATGCGCCGCTTATCTGTGAAATGCCGAGACGGAGCGCTCTGCCTCTGACAGCCTCGGATTCTCTTGTTGAAATAATCATTCCCGTATACGGAACGGCGATTCTGATACAGGCGATAAGCTTTTCAAAAAGCTCATCAGCAAGACCGTTGTCAAAAGCATCGGGGTCAATATCATCCGCTCTCTTGAGTCGGGGAACGCTGATTGTGTGGGGACCAACGCCGTGAACAGCTTCAAGATGCTCCGCGTGCATCATAAGACCCGCAAATTCATATTTATAAAGCTCAAGACCAAAGAGAACGCCGAGACCGACGTCGTCGATTCCGCCTTCCATCGCTCTGTCCATAGCTTCGGTATGATAATCGTAGTCGTGCTTGGGGCCTGTGGGATGTAGTTTGAGATACCTTTCCTTGTGATACGTTTCCTGGAAAAGAATATATGTGCCGATACCTGCATCCTTGAGCTTGCGGTAGTTTTCAACGGTTGTTGCGGCAATATTTACATTAACGCGGCGGATTGCACCGTTTTTGTGGTTGATGCTGTAGATTGTTTTGATGCATTCAAGGATATATTCGATAGGATTGTTTACGGGGTCCTCACCCGCTTCAATTGCAAGGCGCTTGTGACCCATATCCTGGAGAGCGATAACCTCTTTTGCAACCTCTTCCTGAGTGAGTTTCTTTCTTGCAATGTGCTTATTTTTAAGATGATAGGGGCAGTAAACGCAGCCGTTAACACAATAGTTTGAAAGATAGAGCGGTGCAAACATAACGATTCTGTTGCCATAGAAAGCCTGCTTGATTTCCTCGGCAAGCTTCAGCATCTTTTCGTTCAATTCGGGAATATCACACGCAAGAAGAACGGATGCTTCTCTGTGGGTAAGACCGGCGCAGGTTGTTCCCGTTGCAGTTCTCTTGGGACGTGCTTTTTCAAGAATACTGTCGATAAGCTCAATATTATTCTTATTCTGCTCCGCGTATTCTATTGTTGCAAGAATCTCTTCGTGATTGATGAATTCCTCTGCTTTGAGTGATTTGGGGTTATAAACTGCCATATCAATTTCCTTTCTTGTGATTACCGATGTTTGTTACTATTCTGTATCCTATAGCTTTCATTTTTTCTTCAAGCATACGCTTGTTTGCGGCGGCTTCCGCACCGCTTGAAAGCTTGTTATTATATAGTGTATATTTCTTTTTTGCATCCTCGGGCGAAAGATTGGGCATAACAACATTCGCACCCGCAAGAATCCCCTTTTCTCTGCCTTCGGGGTCGATTGAGCCGAGGGCGGTTGTTGCGGGAAGAAGGATATCGGGCGATATCAGCCTGATTATCGAGAGAAGATAGCAGGTAAGCTCAACACTGCCTGCGTGATAATCTTTAAAGATGGTATCCTTATGCGGTATAAACGGACCGATTCCGCACATTTCGGGCTTAAATTCTTCAATAAATTTAAGGTCTTTGGCAAGAGTTTTGTTGGTCTGATACGGAGAACCGACCATAAAGCCGCATCCCGTTTGAAATCCGAGTTTTTTCAGGTTTTTCAGACATTCCATTCGGCTGTCAAATGACAGTTCCGAAGGGTGAAGCTTTTCGTAATGCTCTTTATCTGCTGTTTCGTGGCGGAGAAGGTATCTGTCTGCACCGGCTTCACGCAATCTTTTATAACTTTCAAAACTGCGTTCTCCGATAGAAAGCGTTACTGCACAGTCGGGGTATTTTGTTTTTATTGCATTTATTATTTCACATACAAATTCGTCTGTGAAAAAAGCGTCTTCACCGCCCTGCAGGACGAAGGTGCGGTAGCCGAGAGGATAGCCCTCGTCACAGCACGCAAGAATCTGTTCCTTCGAAAGACGGTAGCGCTCACAATTTTTGTTCCCTCTGCGTATTCCGCAGTAATGGCAGTCGTTTTTACATATATTGGATATTTCGATTAATCCTCTGATGTAAACATCGTTTCCGTAGACTTCTTTTCTTTTTTTTACGGCCTTTCCTGCAAGGATTTTTGCGGTTTCTTCGGTTCGGTTTTCTATCAGCAACTCATATTCGTCAAGAGTCAGGCTCTGCTCTTTTTCGAGCCTATTGATTAAATCAATCATTGAAAATCTTATTCGAATAAGCGGTTTTGACGCTTATTCCGTCAAGCTTTCCGATTTTGCCCGTAAGCTCCGAAATCGTGTTCTGAGGAGCATCAACGGCAAGGCTGACTATGCTGAGATTGCGTTCTTTATAGGGCAAACCCATTCTGCCGACAATATAATCGCCAAACTCGTGAAGAAGCGAATTGAGAGTTTCAACCGAATCTTTGTTTTCAACAATGATACCGATAACCGCTATTCTTTTTTCCATAACAACCTCCGCAAAAAGAAAACTGCGCCCTGACAAAAAGGCGCAGTTATGGTATAGTCAAATATAACATATTAATGCACCTTTCACTCGGATACTTCCTTATGTCAGGATTGTAAATATATTATACATTGTTTTTAAATTAAAGTCAATGACAGTATTGACCAAAACGGATAAAAGTGATAGACTATCCGATTGGAAGAAGGTAACAAAATGAAAACTTTATCGAAACAAAAAAACGAAAGCAAAATAATATTCATCTGCTGGCTTGCATATACGGCGGCATATGTCGGCAGACTCAACTTCAACGCATCAATCGTTGCAATCATCTCCGACCTCGGAGTAACAAAGGCGGATGCAGGGCTTGTCAGCTCATTCTTTTTCTTTGCATACGGTTCAGGTCAGCTCGTGAACGGCATTCTTTCAAAGAAATACAACGCAAAAATAATGATATTCCTTTCATTGATGTGCTCCGCCGTTTTCAACATAATGATGCCCATATGCAATGATATTTCGGTTATGAAATTCATCTGGATGGGCAACGGCGTTGTTCAGTCCGTTTTATGGAGCACACTTATCAAAACTCTTTCGGATTTCGTTTCGGACAAAAAACTTCCGAAGGCAATCCTTGCAATGAGTACTACCGTCGCAATCGGCACGCTCGTTGCATACGGCATTTCCTCAATATCCGTTAAATTCGGAAGCTGGCAGATTGTTTTTTATGTTGCATCGGTTGTTCTTGTTATAAGTGCAATAATTTGGTTTGCTCTTTTCGGAAAAGCACCCGAAAAAATTGTTCAGATTGAGAATGCAAAAGACGAAAAAGTAAAAATGGCAAAACCCGTTCTTTTTGCTCTTTTCCTTGCGGCATTTGCGGGTGTTGCCAACGGATTCATCAAAGACGGTATCAGCACCTGGGTGCCATCCGTGCTTTATGAAGAATTCGGAGTTTCTCAGTCATTCTCGATTCTTTTGACTCTTCTGTTACCTATGGTTTCAACTATGGGTGCGGCAATCGCAAAGAAAGTTCACGAAAAAATCAGATCACACGCGGCAATGAACTGCATATTCTATGTTTTCTCGGCAATCCTTTGCGGCGGAATTCTTCTTTCGATGAAGATGCATAATATTGTTACGATAATGATTTGCTTCATCTGCGTTGCCTGCGGAATGGCAATGATAAACAATGTAATCACAAGTATGTTTGCGCTTGACCACAGAAAAATGCTCAACGCAGGTTTTGCGGCAGGACTTCTCAACACCTTCTGCTATGTCGGCAGCACCGTCACATCTTACACACTCGGTGCGGTATCGCAGAATTTCGGATGGAACGCCGTGTTCATCATAATGCTTTGCGTCTGCGTTGCAGCAGCAGTAATATGCTTCGGCGGCATCCTCAGCGAAAAGAAATTGAAGGAGAAATAAGATGATAAGATTCGACTGCGACTATCTCGAAGGTGCACACCCAAGGATAATCGAAAGACTCGTTGAAACAAATATGGAACAGACCGCAGGCTACGGCTGTGACCCTCATTGCGACAGAGCAAAAGAACTGATAAAAAAAGCTTGCAACGCACCTGACAGCGACGTTCATTTTCTCGTCGGCGGCACTCAGACAAACACCGCAGTTATCAGCAGCGCTCTCCGCATTCATCAAGGAATTATAAGCGCCGTTTCGGGTCACATAAATGTTCACGAAAGCGGTGCAATTGAGGCTACAGGTCACAAGGTGCTTGCGCTCCCCTCATCGGATGGCAAGCTGACCGCAAAGCAAATCCGCGAATCCTATGATTCTCACCATAATGATTTATGTGCCGAGCATATGGTTCAGCCTGCAATGGTTTATATATCATTCCCGACTGAGGGCGGCACAATTTATACTAAAAAAGAACTTGAGGACATATATTCCGTCTGCAAGGAAACGGGAATGTATCTTTACATCGACGGTGCAAGACTCGGCTACGGACTTGCGAGCGAAGGCTGTGACCTGACTTTGCCCGATATCGCGGCAAACTGCGATATATTCTACATCGGCGGAACAAAGGTCGGCGCACTTTTCGGCGAAGCACTTGTTATAAACAACGAATATCTAAAAAAAGATTTCCGATATGTCATCAAGCAGAAAGGCGGACTGCTCGCAAAAGGCAGACTGCTCGGAATCCAGTTTGAAACTCTTTTTGAGGACGGACTCTATTTTGAAATCTCTGCTTATGCAATAAAATCCGCAAAAAGAATTCACGATATATTCGCTTCAAACGGCTACGAATTCCTTTTTGATTCAAAAACAAATCAGCAGTTTCCGATACTCACCGACAGCGAGCTTGAAACAGTCGGAGAAGAATTCACTTATGATTATTGGTGTAAACTGCCCGACGGCAGAAACGGAGTTCGCTTCTGCGCAAGCTGGGCAACAACGAAAGAGAATCTGGATAAGCTGGAGGCAAAAATCAAATCACTCAAATAATAAAAACCGCACAGCGATGCAATCAAGCTTGCTGTGCGGTTAATTTATTTTTTATTGATTCTGAGCGGTACATTCATTATCTTCTGAAGAAAAACATTGAAGAAGTTCGGTGAAAATAATAATGTGATTATAATTGCAAGCGGAACAACCGCCCATTCGTCCAAATACACTTTGCATCCGAAAACACTGTAAATATAATACAGAACCACATAGTGGAAAACATATACGGAGAGTGTTCTCCTGCCGAGCTTTGCAAGGATTCCACGAGGTGTTCTTTGCGGTGCCAGCGTCACGACGGCAAATCCGATTACAGAAGCAACGATATAATAAACCAATCGGAAAAAGAATCCGAAATGAGAGTTGTCGCCCAATGAAGAATACGGATTTCGTCCGGTTAACAAAAGACGTGTCCAATAAATATCATCACATTTAAAAACAATCAGCAACGCAAGCGACAGTATCAGAACGGCGGACAGAATCTTTTTGGCTTTTCCGCTGCAAAAAGATTCCACCTTCTCTCTGTCAAGAACGTATCCGAGATAAAAGAAAGGATAAAAAACAATAAATCTTGACAGACACAGGAAATTGCCGATATCGCTGCTGTATCCTGCAAAACAGGCAACAAGGATACTAAACGCAAAAACATATTTCGGCGAAAATTCTTTAACAAACATTGTTGCTATCAGTGAAAACGCTGTTGCAAGCAAATACCAGGGAAACCCGCCTTCGGAAAACAAATCAAAAACAGGTTTATTGCCTGCAATCAACTGTGCAAAGAATATAACCGCCTTCATAAACACATACATTATTAAAAATCCGAAAACTTTTTCTTTCCTTTTTTCATCAACAGTTCTCTTTGAGAACAGTCCCGACACAAAAAAGAAAACAGGCATATGAAAAACATAAATAAAAAGATATACACCTCTCATTGTTTCGGAAAAGGTCGTATAATAATCTGCTACGTGACCGACAACAACAAGAAAAATCATAAGGAACTTAAGGATATCCCACTTTTGGCTTCTGCTTTCGGATTCCTTGTTTAAATGCAGTTCAGACATAACACACTCTCCTCAAAAAGCAGAATTTACTTAAGAAACTCATAAAGCTTTTCGCAATGATTATCTTTTGTGATAAAGAAGTTTTTCATTCTGTCATCATAAATCTTTTCAGGCATAAACTTGTTTTCAGCAAGCTTTTCAAGACATTTAACAAGGTCATCGGCAGTTTCGGTAACTTCACCAAATCCCTCTTCAAGCGGTAAATCAAGTTTATAATAGCTGTGAGTAACGCCTGCCCTGAATTGCTCGTAATCGGGAACAAAATAAAGAATCGGTCTCTGAAGATAAACAAAATCAAAAACAATCGATGAATAGTCGGTTATCATCAAAGCATAATCCTGCATTTCGATATCTCCCTGAGCAATATTGATTCTGGGGTTGTTGACCTTGAAGCAATGATTATAGGGGCTGAAAATGGGATGATTCTTGAAATCGAGTATGAGGTCATACTTTTCAAGTATTTCAGCAAGCTTGTCAGAATTCAAAAACTCGTTTATATGGACAAAAAACGGCGATGCAAGAAATTTATCCTCAAAAAGCACTCTTGTGTTATTTACATAATCACCGATAAGATTTTTTCGCCACGAGGGTGAGAACAGAATTCTGTTTTTGGGTTTCACGGATTTATCAATGGTATCAAATCTCGGCATACCCGAACGGATGAGGTCTTCTTCTTTGAAATTATAGTCTTTTATGAAATTATTGAATTCAAACTCGGAAGATACGACAACCTTATCAACATTCGACCTTTCCTTCGAATAAAGCAAAGGAAGATTTGCGTGGAGGATTCCGTGCTGAAGATAGATAACCTCATAATCTGTTATATCGGAATACCATTTCAACGGCATACCGTCAAAGGGCGAGATAATGGTAAGCGAATTGAATGATGTAAGAATTTTTTTGCAGTTAAGGAACAAAAGCTTATGCTTCAGACTCTTGAATTTTATAAGATGCTTTCTATGCTCTTTATTGAAATACTTTGACGGGTCTTTGAGTCCGTCGGTAACATAGTATCTTTCAACGCCGTCATTTTTTGTCAAATCGTGAATGAACTGCTGATAAGCATTGTCAAAGATATTTTCTCTGTCGCAGTAAAGCCATATTTCTTTTTTATTTCGAAGCATTCTTGCGGCTTTACGGTAAAACAGTGCTCTGTTGTTATCTGCTTTTACGGCTTCGTCGGCATAACCCGAATAGTCTTTAAGTTTAGCCGCATCTGCCTTGCAAACATCAAAAATTCTTGTTTTGGGATTAAACTCAAAAGTAAATTCACCGCAAGCTGCTTTTGTTTTTGCACCGTTTATCGCACATTTAAAACCAAACAGAACCTTCGGAACGATCGTAACTCCGTCAATTTCCATAATAAAAGTAAAGCTATTGATTTCGGAAAGCTCTGCTTTAAAATCAAAGCCGCCGAAACAGTTGGTTTTTGTTCGTCCTTTATAGTAGCTGAACGTTGTGTCCTGCAAAGGAATTTCGTGAAGTTGATTGTTAACATCGGAATAAGACAAGCGGATGTTTTTATAGTCGAGAACACCGTTTTTGATGTAACCGCTGACACAGAAGCGGTTATTGTGAATTCTCAGACTGTTAAGTACAATTGTGTGTTCCTGCGAAAACCAAAGATAACCTTCATTGAAAGCACTGAAAACACTGCTGTTCAAAGCATAGTCGTTCTTTTCTTCTTTCAGGCGCATAAGATACTCGATGTGGAAGGTATCAACATAAATCGAGTTACAGATTATTCTGTTATCAATCTGCTTAAGGATATTTTTAAGGCGCTCAAGCTGATTTTTTTCGGTTTCTTCATCAATATGGCTGACAAGCATATCCGAAGTTATTCTCCAGCCGAGATTATAGATTACCAAAGCCTGCGCAACGGGATGGGGGTTTCCGTTTTCATCCTTTGCAAAGTCTATCAGTCTTTCAAGAAACGATGCATACTGTTCAAAGCAATAATAGGGATTATTCATTATCGAACTCGCGGAATTCGAATGGCGGAAATAAGTATAAACTGCCTCTTTCACAAAACCGAATTTCTGCTTTTTCATCATCCAGGAGAAAATATAGAACTGGTCTTCGCCGAGCGAAAGCGATT
Source organism: Acutalibacteraceae bacterium (assembly GCA_045535475.1). Taxonomy (GTDB): domain Bacteria; phylum Bacillota; class Clostridia; order Oscillospirales; family Acutalibacteraceae; genus CAG-177. Next base: position 27,424 of record JAZSLR010000014.1, read on the forward strand.
CATCAAAAAGAACTCTTTCATTTTCCGGGACATTTTTGACGCATACATTCATTGTGGTCTGAAGCATACGGGGATCCATATCATAAATACCGTTATTGCCGAGAAGATCATAGCGCTTATGAGTCGTGACAACACCTTTTTCGCTGAGATAGTTGATTGTGTATGTCACAATATCTGTTTCGTCATAATGAGCTTCAAAAAAGTTATATATGGTTTCGAGAGTGTTATCGGAAAGAGTATCATCGGAATCAAGGAAAATAATATATTTACCCTCCGAAAGCTCGATGCCCTTGTTTCTTGCGCTCGAAACACCGCCGTTTTCTTTTTCGAAATAAACAATATTTTCATCATCAGCAGCAAAGGTCTTACAGATAATTCCGCTGTTATCCTTTGAACCGTCATTAACAAAAACAATCTGAAAATCCGATCTGTTCATAGTCTGTCTGTTAAGACTTTCAAGGCAGCTTTCAAGATGCGCTTCACAGTTATAAACGGGAATTACCACCGACATCTTATATTTGTAATTAAACATAAATTCACATCCGCATTTTTATTTTTGACAAATTTTATGCAAATTTATTATATTATACACTTATTTGTAAATAAAATCAATAGCAGTATTTTATTGACAAAAAACTCAAAGAAGTGTATCATATATTTTGTATGGACATTTCCATAATCTCACACACGGAGGTACATTGATGAACAGATACGAAAGCGCAAAAGAGCTTTACGCAAAATTCGGCATCGACACCGAAGAAGCGCTTGCAAAGCTTGGAGATATAACCGTTTCCGTCCATTGCTGGCAGGGCGATGATGTCGGCGGATTTGACAGCGACGACGCTCTTTCGGGCGGTATTCAGACAACCGGCAACTACCCCGGCAAGGCAAGAAATCCCGAAGAGCTTATGGCGGATATTGACAAGGCATTCAGCCTTATCCCCGGTAAAAAGAAGCTTAATCTTCACGCTTGCTATGCAATTTTTGACGGCAACAGAGCTGACAGAGATGCACTCAAGCCCGAGCATTTTGCAAAATGGGTTGAATTTGCAAAGTCAAGAAACATTGGCATTGACTTCAATCCCACATTCTTCTCACATCCTATGGTGAAGGACGGTCTTACTCTTTCATCACCCGATGAGAATGTGCGTAAATTCTGGGTTGAGCACGGCAAGAGATGCGTTGAGCTCTCTGATTACTTCGCAAAAGAAACCGGATATCCCTGCGTTATGAATATCTGGATTCCCGACGGATATAAAGATATTCCCGCAGACCGTATGTCACCCAGACTCCGTTTCAAAAAATCGCTTGATGAGATTCTCGAAACTCCCTATGATAAAAACAATGTTTACATAACCCTCGAATCAAAGGTGTTCGGCATCGGTCTTGAGAGCTATACCGTAGGCTCTGCAGAATTCTGCCTGAGCTATTCGATTCAGAAGGGCATTGTGCCCCTTATGGATAACGGTCACTATCATCCGACAGAGCTTGTGTCAGACAAGATTCCGTCGATGCTCGCTTTCAGCGACAAAATCGCACTCCACATCACAAGAGGTGTGCGTTGGGACAGCGACCATGTTATCATTCTCGATGACGAAACAAAAGAAATCGCAAAAGAAATTGTTCGCAACGATGCACTTGACAGAGTGTTCATTGCAACCGACTATTTCGACGCGTCAATCAACCGCATCAGTGCGTGGGTAACGGGCGTAAGAAACGTTCAGAAGGCTCTTCTTTTTGCTCTCCTTCAGCCTTCAAGGAAGATGCAGGCACTTCAGGACGAAGCAAACTTCACAGAGCTTATGGTTCTCAGCGAAGAAATGAAAATGATGCCCCTCGGAGATATCTGGGCTGAATTTCTCAGCAGACAAAACGTTGAAAATTGCTACTTAAGCAGCATTAAAGAATATGAAGAAAAGGTATTGGTGAACAGAAAATGAAAAACATCTTTGAAGCACCCTTTGTGGTAGGAATGTGCAAGGCAACAGCTAATATGTACCGTATGGGCTGGGACGAAAGAAACGGCGGCAACATCAGTATGATGCTTGAAAATGACGAAGTTTCAGAGTATCTTGATATCAACAACCCCATCAGAACTTTTGAAATGGGCTTTGATGCAAGCGTGCTTATCGGCAAAATCTTTATCGTTACCGGCACAGGCAAATACTTCAAGAACGTTGAAGATGACCCCGAAAACAATCTCGGTATCATCAGAATTGCCGAAAACGGCACAACAGCAGAAGTTCTCTGGGGCTACAGCGACGGCGGCAGACCCACTTCCGAGCTTCCCGCCCATCTTATGAGCCATATTTCAAGACTTTCAAAGAATCCCGAAAACAGAGTTATTATGCACAGCCATCCCACAAACACACTTGCAATGACTTATGTTCACGAGCTTTCCGAGAAGAAGTTCACTCATTCTCTCTGGGAGATGTGCACAGAATGTATGGTAGTTTTCCCTGACGGCATCGGTGTTCTTCCCTGGATGGTATGCGGCACCAATGAAATCGGTATCGCAACAGCAGAAAAGATGAAGGAATTCCGTCTTGTTATCTGGGGTCAGCACGGCATCTACGGTTGCGGCAAAGACCTTGACGAAGCTTTCGGTCTTATCGAAACCGTTGAAAAGGCTGCTCAGCTTTATATGATGACCGCTCACCTTCCCAGAGTCAACACAATCACAGACCCCGACCTTGTTGAAATCGTTAAAGCATTCAAGCTTGAAGACGTATACAGAAGAGATTTTCTTAACCTTTAATAAACAGGAGGAAATAACAATGGCAAACAGATTTGTACTCAACGAAACATCATACCACGGTAAGGGCGCAATTGCCGCTATCGCCGATGAATTCAAAGCAAGAAACTTTGCAAAGGCTCTTGTTTGCTGTGACCCCGACCTCATCAAGTTCGGCGTTGCAGACAAGGTTTTCAATGTTCTCAAGGGCGCTGACATCGCTTACGATGTATTCAGCACAATCCAGGCTAACCCCACAATTGAGAACGTTCAGGCAGGCGTTGAAGCATTCAAGGCAAGCGGCGCAGACTGCATCATCGCTGTCGGCGGCGGTTCATCAATGGATACCGCAAAGGCAGTAGGCATCATCATCGCTAACCCTGAATTTGCTGATGTACGTTCACTTGAGGGCGTTGCTCCCACAAAGAACAAGTGCGTTCCCATCATCGCTGTTCCCACAACTGCAGGTACAGCTGCCGAAGTTACAATCAACTACGTAATCACCGATGCACAGAACAACAGAAAGATGGTTTGCGTTGACGTTCACGACATCCCCGTTGTTGCTGTTGTTGACCCCGATATGATGTCAACCATGCCCGCGGGAGTTTCCGCCGCAACAGGTATGGGCGCTCTCACTCACGCAATCGTAGGCTACATCACCAAGGGTGCCTGGGAACTCAGTGATATGTTCCACATCAAGGCAATCGAAATCATCGCAAAGAGCCTCAGAGGCGCTGTTGCAAACACAGACGAAGGCAGAGAAGGAATGGCTCTCGGTCAGTACGTTGCAGGTATGGGCTTCTCAAACGTAGGTCTCGGCATCGTTCACTCGATGGCTCATCCTCTCGGTGCTCTTTATGACACACCTCACGGCGTTGCAAACGCAATCATTCTTCCCACAGTTATGGAATACAACGCACCCGCAACCGGTGATAAGTACAGAGATATCGCAAAGGCTATGGGTGTTGAAGGCACAGACGCTATGAGCATCGAAGATGCACGCAAGGCTGCAATCGAAGCAGTTAAACAGCTTTCAATTGATGTCGGCATTCCCGCTGATCTCAAGGAAATCGTTAAGGCTGAAGATATCCCCTTCCTTGCACAGTCAGCATTCGACGATGCTTGCAGACCCGGCAACCCCAGAGATACAAGCGTTGAAGAAATCACCGCACTTTACAACTCACTTATCTGAACATAAACAAATTAACGAGGTCGTCGAAATGGCGGCCTCGTTTTTGCATATAAATATATCACAAAAATGCAGAAAAACCCCGTATACATAGTGCAAAACAACAAAATTTTGCAAGATTTTAAAATAACACTTGCAAAATTCTTCCGTATAATATAGAATATACGGGATTGAATAATCGGACTCGGAGGTTTTTTAAAATGGAAATTCAGAACTTGTCCCGTGAACAGCTTCAGGAAAGACTCGCTGTTCTCACAAATAAATATAACGAATACAAATCACTCGAGCTTAAGCTTGATATGTCAAGAGGCAAGCCCGGCGCAGACCAGCTTGAGCTCTCAAATGATATGCTTGACCCCACTCTTCTCGGCAATTTCAAAGCATCAAACGGCTTCGACGTGCGCAACTACGGAATTCTTGACGGTATTCCCGAATGCAAAAAGCTTTTCGCTGAAATTTTTGATGTTCCTTCAGATAACGTTATCGTTTTCGGCAACGCAAGCCTTACAATTATGTATGACTACATCGCACAGTGTATGATTTTCGGCGCGGGTGCAGAACCCTGGGCAGCTCAGAAAGGAATAAAATTCCTCTGCCCTGTACCCGGTTATGACAGACATTTTGCAATTCTCGAGCAGTTCGGCATCGAAATGATAAATATTCCTTCAAATGAAAACGGCCCCGATATGGATATGATTGACGAGCTTGTGAAGGATGAAAAAGTCAAGGGCGTCATCTGCGTACCTATGTACTCAAACCCCTCGGGTATCACATATTCCGATGAAACCGTACGCCGCTTTGCCGCTCTTAAGCCTGCGGCAAAGGATTTCAGAGTTATCTGGGATAACGCATACTGCGTTCACCACGTAGAAAGCACTCACGACAATCTCTTCAATATTTTCGAAGCCGCAAAGAAATACGGCAGCGAGGATATGTTCATTGAGGTCACATCAACTTCAAAAATCACCTTCCCCGGTGCAGGCGTTTCAGCTCTTGCCGCTTCGGATGCAAATATCAAAGCTATCAAGGGCAGAATGACCGTTCAGACCATCGGCTATGATAAGATCAATATGCTCCGCCACGCTGCATTCCTTAAAGATAAAGCAGGCGTTGAAGCTCATATGCTTAAGCACGCCGAAATCCTCAAGCCCAAGTTTGATGCCGTTCTTTCTGCTTTCGAAAGCGAGCTTTCGGGCAAGGGTATTGCAAGCTGGACCGTTCCCAACGGCGGCTACTTCATCAGTCTTGATGTCTGCGAGGGCTGTGCCAAGAGAACGGTTGCTCTCTGCAAGGAAGCAGGTGTTACCCTGACAGGTGCAGGCGCAACTTATCCCTACGGCAAAGACCCCGAAGACAAAAACATCCGCATTGCCCCCACCTTCCCGTCAAGGGACGAACTCTGCAAAGCGGTTGAGATTCTTTGCCTTTGCGTCGAAATCGCCGCAACAGAAAAGATTCTCGGTTAATTAAAAAAATTAACCTATTCCCATTTTTTCAAAGAAGCTTTCGGAGCTTATTCCGTGAGGTCTGTTATATCTGCCGAGTCTGAAAAGCCATTCGGACTCGGTTTTTTTTATTATGTTTACCCGTTCTTCGCAGGTAAGCGCCATTCTTATACCGCATTTTGCAAGGATTTCGGCACTCTCGGGACTGTAGCTTCCGAACGGATATGCAAATGCAACGGGTTCTTTCCCCGTATATTTCAGCATCCTCTCTTTCATTATTGCCGCATCTGCAGATAAAAATTCTCTGTACTGTTCAAAAGTTTCACCTTTTTTCTTTTTTGCGCCTGAACGGTCTGCCGTGTTTTTATGTAAATCGTAGGAGTGACTCTGGATATCAATCGTTTCTCCGTCGCACATCTCCTTAATTTCGCTCCAATTAAGGCAGGAATAATTCAGATTGTGGTCATCAAGCTCGGTGTAACTGTCCGCAAGAGCGCCGACAGCAAATCCGACAGCGGTAAATCCGTACTCTTTCAGAAGCGGCAATGCATATGAATAAAGCGTTTCGCATCCGTCATCAAAAGTAATCATTACTGCTTTTTCAGGTAAATCTCCTTTCCCCTCCGAAAATGCAAGAAGCTGATTCACCGTTACCGTTTCATATCCGTTTCTTTTAAAAAACTGCAAATCCTTCTCAAATTGCTCAACAGTCAGAACATATCTGCCTGCTCTCGATTCGGATTTGGTAAGCTGATGGTACATAACTATCGGAAGCTTAACTCCGTTCTGGGCAGACAAAACGGAGACTGTTCTTATTGTCATCGCAAAAGCGGGAATTAACACAATCACTCCAAGAAATATAAACAAACGAATTTTTTTGATTTTCAGTACCATCCCGCAACACTCCATTCGTTCAATTATATTCAACAGACAGTTGCATTATTTGTCGAAATCATTTATAATGGTTATGCATAAATATATGTATAACTGACAGGAGATATTTATATGAAAAAACTTACTAATGAACAGATTCTTGAACAGATAAAAGGCGGCCTTATCGTATCCTGCCAGGCTCTCGCAACGGAGCCGTTATATGACAGCTACATAATGAGCAAGATGGCATATGCAGCAATGCTCGGCGGCGCAGTCGGAATCAGAGCAAACACCGTTGTTGATATTCTTGCTATCAGAGAAAGAGTTGACCTTCCCGTTATCGGCATTATCAAAGAAGTGTATGATGACAGCGACGTTTATATCACTCCGACAATGAAGGAAGTTGACGCACTCGTTGAAATCGGCTGTGATATTATCGCGGTTGACGCAACAAACAGACTCAGACCGAACGGCGTTACCTTTGAGGAATTCTTCAAGGAAGTGCGTGCAAAATATCCCGACCAGCTCTTTATGGCTGATACATCGTGTTTCGAAGAAGGCAAGCTTGCGCTCGAGCTCGGTTTTGACCTTCTCGGCACAACAATGAGCGGTTACACTCCTTATACAAAAGGCACTCCCCTGCCCGATTTCACACTTATGAAGAGATATAAGGAAGAGCTCGGCGCAACCGTTATTGCAGAGGGCGGAATCTGGGTACCTGAACAGCTTGTTGAAGCATTCGCAAGCGGTGCACACGCAGCGGTCGTAGGTACAGCAATCACAAGACCTATGGATATCACAAAGCGCTTTGTAAAGGCTCTGGAGGACTCAAAATGAGAATCCTTGCATTCGACATCGGCGGCACGGAAATAAAATATGCTCTTTGCGACGAAAACTTCAATCTGACGGAGAAAAAATCAATTCCCACCAACGCTCACGAAGGCGGGAAAAGAATAATTGAAAGAGTTGTTGAAATTGCCAAAAGCATTGAAAACATTGACAAAATCGGCATTTCAACCGCAGGTCAGGTTGACAGCATAAAGGGCGAAATCATCTTTGCAACCGACAGCATTCCCGGCTACACGGGAACCAAGATAAAAGAAATCGTCGAAGCCGCAACGGGTATTTCCACAGCGGTCGAAAACGATGTCAATTCCGCTGCAATCGGCGAGGCTGTTTTCGGCGCTGCAAAGGGTTACGACAGCTTCATCTGCCTGACCTACGGCACGGGCATCGGCGGTGCGGTTTACCTTAACGGAAAGCTGTTCACGGGCAGCTCATTCTCAGCAGGCGAATTCGGTCATATCGTCACTCACGCAGGCGGCAAAAGCTGCACCTGCGGCGGTTGCGGATGCTATGAAGTATATGCTTCGGCGAGGGCACTTGTAGATTCAGTCAGCGAAAAACTCGGTAAATCAATGAACGGCAGAGAGATATTCGAAAATTTTGAAAATCCCGAAATCCGTTCAATAATCGATGAGTGGATTGACGAAATCGTTATCGGTCTTAAAGGACTTGTTTATATTTTCAACCCTTCACTTATCGTTGCAGGCGGCGGAATAATGAACGAAAAATATATAACGGATGAAATCAACATCAGACTTCAAAAAGAGCTTATGGCAAGTTTCAGAAAAGTCAAGGTTGTCAAAGCCTTGATGGGTAATGATGCAAACAAGCTCGGAGCAGCGTATCTCGCATCAAAAGTATAAAATTTATCGGCTGTGTTGAGTCACAGCCGATTTTTTATTTCAAAAATCAACAAAAAATATAGCAAATAGCACAAAAGTTTTTTGCTATAAAAAGGCAATAATATATTATATAACTCTTGATTTCTTTAATATATGGTGTTAAAATATCGTGTAAAGTTTTTTAAACTTGTTAGGGGGTCTTTAAAAATGGAAAGAAAAACAGGCACAATTTCAAGAGGCATCCGCTGCCCCATCATCCGTGAAGGCGACGATCTTGCCAAAATCGTTTGCGACAGTGTTATCGATGCCGCAAATTCCGAAGGCTTTGAGCTTCGTGACAAGGACGTTGTTTCAATCACCGAATCTATCGTTGCAAGAAGCCAGGGCAACTACGCAAGCGTTGATGCAATTGCAAAAGACGTTAAGGCAAAGCTCGGCGGCGAAACAATCGGCGTTATTTTCCCGATTCTTTCAAGAAACCGTTTTGCAATCTGTCTCAAGGGCATTGCAATGGGCGCAAAGAAAGTTGTTCTTATGCTCAGCTATCCCAGCGACGAAGTCGGCAACCACCTTCTCACATATGACCAGCTCGACGAAGCAGGCGTAAATCCCTACAGCGATGTTCTCACCCTCGAAAAATACCGTGAACTTTTCGGCGAAAACAAGCACGAGTTCACCGGTGTTGATTATGTTGACTATTACGCAGGCATCATCAAGGATGCAGGCGCAGAATGCGAAATCATTTTTGCAAATCAGGCAAAAAGCATTCTTGAATATACAGACTGTGTTCTGACTTGTGATATCCACACAAGAGCAAGAACAAAGAGACTTCTCAAGGCAGCCGGTGCAAAAGTTGTCTGCGGTATGGATGATATCCTCACCTCATCCGTTGACGGCAGCGGCTACAATGAATCATACGGTCTTCTCGGTTCAAACAAATCAACCGAAGACACTATCAAGCTCTTCCCCAGAGACTGCTATCCTTTCGTCAAGAGAACTCAGGAACTCCTCTGCGAAGCAAGCGGCAAAAAGATTGAAGTTATGGTTTACGGTGACGGCGCATTCAAAGATCCTCAGGGCAAAATCTGGGAGCTTGCAGACCCCGTTGTTTCCCCCGCATATACAGAAGGACTTGCAGGTACTCCCAACGAGCTCAAGCTCAAGTATCTCGCAGATAACGACTTCAAAGACCTCAGCGGCGACGCACTCAAGGAAGCAATTTCAAAGAAAATCGAATCCAAGGACGGCAGCAGCCTTGTCGGCAATATGGCATCTCAGGGTACTACTCCCCGCCAGTTCACCGACCTTATCGGTTCACTCTGCGACCTTACCAGCGGCTCAGGCGACAAGGGTACACCCGTTGTCCTCGTTCAGGGATATTTCGATAACTATACAAACTGATTTCGAAGGAGGAAATAATTATGAGCAGTAATGTAAGACCCGAATCAATGGCACGCATCACAACCCCCGAGCTTGCAAATGCTTTCATCGAAGAGCAGGTTGCAGAAGTAAGAGCTCAGGTTGGCGACAAAAAAGTTCTTCTCGCTCTTTCGGGCGGTGTTGATTCATCCGTTGTTGCAGCCCTCCTTATCAAGGCTATCGGCAAGCAGCTCGTTTGCGTTCACGTTAACCACGGTCTTATGCGTAAGGGTGAAAGCGAGCAGGTTATAGAAATTTTCGGCAAAGAGCTCGATGCAAACCTTATTTATATTGATGCAACAGACAGATTCCTTGACCTTCTTGCAGGCGTTGATGAGCCCGAAAAGAAGAGAAAAATTATCGGCGGCGAATTCACCAAGGTTTTCGACGAAGAATCCGCAAAGCTTGAAGGAATTTCATTCCTTGCTCAGGGTACAATTTATCCCGATATTCTCGAATCCGACGGCGTTAAGGCTCACCACAACGTAGGCGGTCTTCCCGAAGATATGGCTATGGAGCTTGTTGAACCCGTTAAGCTTCTCTACAAAGACGAAGTAAGAGTTGTCGGCGAAGCACTCGGACTTCCCCACGCAATGGTTTACCGTCAGCCGTTCCCCGGTCCCGGACTCGGCGTGCGCTGCCTCGGCGCAATCACCCGTGACAGACTCCACGCACTCCGTGAGGCAGACGCAATTCTCCGTGAAGAATTCGACATCTGCGGTCTCGCAGAAAAGGTTTGGCAGTATTTCATCGCTGTTCCCGATTTCAAGAGTGTCGGCGTAAGAGACGGCAAGCGTTATGAAGGCTGGCCCGCAATCATCCGCGCAGTCAACACCAAGGATGCTATGACCGCAACAATCGAAGAAATCCCCTACGATGTTCTTCATAAGATCACAGACAGAATCACTCACGAAGTTGAAGGCATCAACCGTGTCCTCCTCGACCTCACACCGAAGCCGATCGGCACAATAGAGTGGGAATAATACAGTAAGGGCGTGAAACCCTTATTTATAGCCGTTTTCGGGACTTGAAAGGTCAAAATGATACAGTTTTGATACTGCAGGTCGAAATGACACGGCAAAGCACTACCCACTAATTTCATAATTGAGGAAAACCCTCTTGTATGAACGCTTAATCATACAAGAGGGTTCTTTTTATTTTGTTTCCTTTTTCTTGCGGTTGGGAAAGAAAGATTCATTGAAATCTATGTATTCCTCAACGGTAATCCAATCACGTTCACAGGCATCTCTCATAGAAAGCGACTCATATTGCCAATCAAGGAACTTTTCTTCCTTAAGCTGTTTCACCTTAACACGAGCCATATATCTTTTATAGTATTTATTATAAATCTGCAGCGCCTGATTATCAGCCGTCTTTGCTTTGTATTTTTCCGCAGAAGCTATTTCACGGCAAAGTCTTCCTTCGCCCTCTGCAATACGGCTGCAGCACTCGGTTGGATATTTACCTTTGACACGGAAATACTTTCCGCACCTTTTACACTTCTTTATTTTAATATCGCTGCCTAGCATTTTAGTAAACTCAAGTTCAAGAAGCTCATCAATTTTACTAAACATATAAGTTTCGTTGACAATTAAATTAAAGCGTAAAAATCCATATACATCCCTGATTTCCAGTTCTGAATCCTTTAGAAAGTCGTAATCTTCTTTTTTTAAATCTCTTAACATACGAGCTTTCCTTACATACTCTCTATTTTTATATATTTTTTCACCATATGAGTCTCTGGGAAAATCAAGGTACATTTCTTCTGTTCTTTCTGTTCGTCCAGGAATACCCTTTATTACTTTATATAAAAAATATCTGGCTGAAGGATACGAACAAAGGAACATTTCAGGGTAATAATCATTATCAAAACAAAACTGAATCTTTTCAATATATTCTTTTTGTAATCTTATAAGATAATTACCGAACCATTTTAATTGCTCAATAAAATCATTGTCGAAATCAAATCTGGGTGGACAAATTCCGCTGTAAATAGATGCATAGAGTAACGGTTTCAACATCGCAAATGTTTTGGCATAGTCCAATATAAGTTCAGCATTTTTCTGCGGTTTATTATAAACCTTATGGGTTTCAGTTCGGAAAATTTCATCATCAGAAATGGGTTCGTAAATACTCAGTAAATAATCTAACGGAGTTTTAAAATCCGCATATATAAAATCAAATAAGCCTTCTGCTAAATCAAGTTTAATTGTTGAATCACAAAATATATTGATTTTAGGATATATAACAGGATTTAGAGAACCACCATAATGTATTTCTTTCATTCGTTTTTCATTCAAAAACTCAAAATCAATTTTTCCTGATGCAATATTCAATTTTTGTCTCGCTTCAAAAACTTTTTCATATTCTACTGTATCTGAAATGAGCTCTTGAATTTTTGCAATTTCATCTCTATGATGTTGAAAATACCGTTCAAAACCGTCACCTAAAGCGGAAAATCCCTTATAGGTGAAAAAATATTCATCAGAATAATCCACCCATAATTCTACCTTTTTATCATCGATGTTAAACGTTGCTCGATTGCTCAAAACACTAAGCACAGAGCCATTTTCAGGCGTTCTGTCCTTCAAATATTTATCGTATTTTGATGACTCATATTCTGAATAATCTCTGCTCATTTTATACCCCTTATTTTGGAAAAGATACTCAAACGGTTTTTTTGGAAAATCTAAATCACTCCAAAATATATGATACAAAACCATTGATTTCTTGTCAATCGGCGAATATAATAAACCCGAAAAGCAAAGCGAACATCTGTTCGTGCTTTTTCGATAAATTTCGCACAAGGAGGTGAAACAATGAACATTTCGTATATGCTTACCACCAAGGATGTCGCATCAGAACTCGGAGTATCTTATTCTTATGCAAACAAAGTTGTAAAAGCTCTGAACGCAGAACTCGCAGAAAAAGGTTATATGGTTGTGACCGGCAAAGTAAGCCGTAAATTCTTTGAAGAAAGATTCTACGGTATGAACACAACATCAAATCAGCAGAAAGGAGAACAGTAATTGCCCGCTTACAAAGACAAAAACGGAAAATGGTACGCTTCGTTCTACGCCACCGATTGGACAGGAAAACGAGGCAGAAAATTCAAACGAGGTTTTAACACAAAAAGAGAAGCTCAGGAGTATGAAAGAAAGTTTCTCTGCAGACAAACAGGAGACCTCGGAATGACCTTCGGAACCTTCGTGGATCTTTACAAAGAAGATTTGGAAGGCAGGTTAAAAGAACACACTTGGGTTATGAAAAATCATCTTCTTGACAAGAAAATACTCCCGTATTTCAAAGACAAAAAGATGAACGAAATCAAAGTTTCAGATGTTATTGCATGGCAGAACACAATGATGGCTCACCGTGATGAAAACGGAGAACCCTATTCCCCTGTTTACTTAAAAACAATTCATAATCAGCTCAGCGCAGTTTTCAATCACGCTGTCAGATTTTATGATTTGAGCAGTAATCCTGCAGCAAAAGCAGGAAATATGGGTAAAGAAAAAGCAAAAGAAATGCTGTTCTGGACAAAGGAAGAATATCTAAAATTTTCCGAATCCATTATGGACAACCCCACAGCATTCTATGCTTTTGAAATTCTGTATTGGTGCGGATTGCGATTGGGTGAAATGCTTGCGCTGACCATTGAAGATTTCGATTTCGAAAAGCAGACCCTTCGAATTAACAAATCTTATCAGCGAATTAAAGGTCAGGATGTTATAACTGATCCCAAAACACTCAAGAGCAATCGGACAGTACAAATGCCGCAATTTCTCTGTGATGAGATTCAGGAATATATCAAAAGCATTTACGGTATCGGAGAAAAGGACAGATTGTTCCAAGTATCAAAAACCGCTCTTCATTACACAATGAGGAAAGGTACAAAAGATGCAGGTGTTAAAAAAATCCGTATTCATGATTTAAGACACAGTCATGTTTCTCTTCTCATTGATATGGGATTCACGGCATTGGCAATCGCTGACCGAGTCGGTCATGAGAGTATCGACATTACATACCGATATGCTCACCTGTTCCCGTCAAAGCAAATAGAAATTGCACAAAAATTAGATTTAGAAAGGACGTGAAAATTATATGTCAGCAAAAAATGTTGATTACTACGGAAGGTTCCGCAGCGTTAATGTTTCGTTCAGAGTCTCTCCGGAAGAAGGTAATCTTCTGAATTCTCTTGTTAAGATTTCAGGACTCACAAAGCAGGATTACATTACCGAAGCTCTGCTGAGCAATCAGATTATAATCCACCCGAACTCAAGAACATACAAGGCTATCAAAGATGAACTTTCTACAGTAGCCGAGGAGCTGAAACGCATTGAAGCGGGTCAG
>JAZSLR010000003.1:0-34682 GCA_045535475.1 Acutalibacteraceae bacterium
TCGCACCTGCGCAAAGCAAATCATAGTTAACAAATTTATATATTTCGCAAACGCCCTTTGCAAGACGCAGAATAGAGAGAGTATGCATAAGCAAACCACTTCTGACGGCATGATGAAGATTTTTTGCCGCAGGCCAATAAATAAGCTTATCTCTGTATTCCTCAATAACGGCAAAAACCAACTTTTTCAGCTCATCATCGGTGAAAGATTCAACAATTTTTTCTACCTCTGCAAGCATAACCTCGCCCGTCAGCACGGCTGAAGGCACATAATCCTCAATTGCCACTTCATCCTCGGGCAAAACGTGACGGATTCTTTCAACTCTGAACTGAATGGTGTCGTTAAAAGGCACATAAGTACCTCTTACCTTCACAAAATCAAAGCTCTTGAATGTATTTGCAGGCGTTTCCTTATAGTCCCAGTGCTTTGCACTGATTTCGCCGCTGTTATCGGCAAGAATAAGGTCAAGATAAGGCACACCTTTTGCAGTCTGTTTTTTTTCAACGGATTTTACAAGGCAGAAGCCTTCGTGCGCTCCTGCTCCTCCGACGGGTGTGAAATTCATAGAAATTTCCTTCTTTCAGTCATATATATAATACTATAGCATATAACGGATAAAATTACAAACCAAAAATTAATCAAATTTATATTGACAAATGAACTGTGTGTACTATAATAAAAACAACAATAATTCTCGGGGCGGGGTGAGAATCCCCACCGGCGGTGACAGTCCGCTAACTGCCGATGCGGCAGCCGATACGGTGCAATTCCGTAACCGACGGTAAGGTAACAAAGATTACTGAAGTCCGGATGACAGAGAATGCGATTAAAGAAGCATTTCGCCCTGCATTTATTGCAGGGTTTTGTTTTTTTATCGCACTCCGAGCAGAAAAGGAGTTAAAAATGAAAAATTCAGCAACTGAAAAAGTCGTAAAAACCGCCATAATGGCAATGCTCACAGCACTTTCGATAGTGCTTGTTTACGTTATTCACTTCCCGCTCATTCCTGCCGCACCGTTTCTTGAATATGATGCCGCAGACGTACCCGTGCTTGTCGGCGCAATGATGCTCGGACCTATTCCGGGACTTGTTATCCTGCTTGCTGTCTGCCTTATTCAGGCGATGACAGTCAGCGCGGCAAGCGGATGGATAGGATTTATGATGCATTTTATCGCATCTTCCGTGCTGGTGCTGATTTCATCAATTATTTACAAACGCAAAAAGAATGCAGCAGGTCTTATCATCGGTCTTGTTTTGGGTTCAATCGCGATGACCGTTGTTATGATACCGCTGAACCTTATTTTCACAGGAATATTTATGGGTGCAGGTACTCAGACGGTTGTCGGAATGCTCATCCCCGCAATCATACCGTTTAATCTTCTCAAGGCAGGAATAAACTCCGCTATCACCTTTGCGGTTTTCACTCCGATAGCGGGAATTCTTAAGAAATATATAAAAGGAAAATAATATGATAATTCACCCCATACCTCCCCTTTTCAACGAAGAATCGGAAACACTGATACTCGGTTCGTTTCCGTCGGTCAAATCAAGAGAAGCCGCATTCTTCTACGGTCATCCGCAAAACAGATTTTGGGCAGTCGTTGCCGAAATATACGGCTACGAAAAGCCGCAGACCGTTGAAGAAAAAAAGAAGCTTGTTCTTGAAAACAAGCTTGCAATGTGGGATGTTATTGAATCCTGCGAAATCGAAGGCAGCGCCGACAGCACTATAAGCAATGTCACGGCAAATGACCTGAGCGTTATTCTGAATAGCAGCAAGGTTACCAGAATTTTCGTCAACGGTAAAACAGCCGAAAAATATTATAATAAATATACTTATCCGAAAACGGGTGTCAAAGCAATATGTCTGCCGTCAACAAGCCCCGCAAACGCCGCGTGGAATGTTGAAAGACTTGTTGAAGCGTGGAAAATAATAAAAAAACAGATTTAACCCTCTGATTTTTCAGAGGGTTGTTTTTTAACATCACAAATGATAAATGAATATAATGAAAATACAAGACAAGCAATTTTGAAATTTTTTGCTCCCCGATTTCAAAACTGCGTTTAATTCGCCTGCCGTGTGCCAAAAATAGTGGTGTAAGTTAAACTTAATCTTCAGGAGTGATTGATTTATGAATGTTAAACGGGGAGAAATTTATTATGCGGATCTGAGTCCGGTTATCGGCTCGGAGCAAGGCGGCACAAGACCCGTACTGATTGTTCAGAATGATGTAGGCAATAAATTCAGCCCGACAGTCATCGCCGCCGCAATAACAAGCCAAAGATTCAAAACAAGTCTGCCCACACATATAAGAGTCAACGCCGACGGATGCGGACTTGCCAAGGATTCAATTGTTCTTCTTGAACAGGTACGTACTCTCGACAAAAAAAGGCTCAGAGAAAAAATGGGCATTCTTGATGAAACCGATATGCTCAGAGTAGACAGAGCGCTCTCCGTCAGCCTCGGCATCGGAGTTGCAGAATAAACCGGCAACACCCTCAGCAAACAGCCGAGGGTGCATTTTTTATAGCATTATTTTTCTTTTTTCAACATTGTCGGGTTCGGGACGCTCTGCATTCATCGCATTGCTGTTCATTACAAATCCGAGAATCTGCGCCGCATTGCGCTGAAGCTCGCCGAGGGTTATGCCGTCGGGCTTGCCGAGGGTTTCGAGAAGTGTTCCGTCAGGTTTACGTCTGCCGGTTCTGTCGCCGCCGGGCATAAGCACATTGACACCGGCACGGACTCTGTATGCCTGCTTGCGGAGTTTCGGGAATTCGGGTGATTTTGAATCACGCATCCACCAGTCGGTCATAACGTTGCCTTCATATTCCCACTCTCCTCTGAGAATTCTTTCGCAAAGCTCATAGTTATAATGACCCCATACGCCGTTGATTTTGTTATAGGAAGTCATTATATTCTGCGGCTTTGAGGTCTTTACGCAGATTTCAAAGCCTTTGAGATAAATTTCACGAAGTGCTCTCTCAGAAAGAATTGAGTCATTGTGAGTTCTGTTCGTTTCCTGATTATTGCAGGCAAAATGCTTGGGACAAGCTGAAACACCGGTCTTCTGGATACCTTTTACAAATGCTGATGCCATAACACCTGTCAGATACGGGTCCTCCGAGAAATATTCAAAGTTTCTGCCGCAAAGCGGATTTCTGTGGATATTCATACCCGGTGCTAGAAGGATATCGGAGCCTACACGCTTCATTTCAAGTCCGACCTGCTCATAAAGCTCTTCGATGAGAGCGGGATTCCAGGTGCTTGCAAGCGATGTCGCAACGGGAAGAAGAGATGCTCCCTCGTTGATGCGGATTCCCGAAGGTCCGTCGGTTGTCGTCACGGCGGGAATACCTTTTTCACGCATAGATTTCAGAACACCGCCGAAAGTGCCTGCGTTACCTGCTGCACCGAGGGGACTGTTCATAACATAGTCGCCGCGGCTGATTGCTTCAAGCTCCTCATTATTGAGCTGAGCAACAAAATCCGACATACTGACCTTGCCTTCCTTGACATCGGAAAGCTTGAATCCCATATCTCCCGTCTGCTGTTTTGCTTCGGGAATATTTTCGAGAATTATCTGTCTGAGGTTATATTTTGCTGTAGGAACATTTTCATAAACAAGCTTGCCGTCAACAAACTTCATACGTTCGAACTTATGCGACGGTGCGGAAGCCTGAGAAAGTCTTTGGATTATTTCGTTTTTCTCCTGCTCATATGTACCGCAAAGCGAAGCCGAACGCACGTCTGTGCCGAGATAGATGTTATAGCTTCCCTTTTCAAGAATGTAGGAATACTCCGCTTCGTCATCATATGATGACATATCGTTGACTGCAAATGTAAGTGTTACATTTTCGCTTTCACCGGGGTTTAATTCGGCGGTTTTTGCGAATGCACAGAGCACTCTTGCAGGCTTGCCGAGTCTGCCGCAGGGAGCCTCAAAATATGCCTGCAAGACCTCTTTACCTGCATATTTGCCGATATTCTTCACATCTGCAGAAACGGTAATTAACCCGTTATTGCAAGCATATTCGGCGTTTTCAACAGCAAACTGAGTGTATCCCAAACCAAAACCGAAGGGATAAAGCACTCTGTCCTTGGCAAAGGTTTCAAATCCTCTGTAGCCGACATAAATGTCCTCGGTGTAGCAGTTATATTTTCTGTCACCGAAATCCTTGCTTCCGGGGTAATCATAATAACTGCACGCAATTGTATCGGCAAGCTTGCCGCATGGATAAGTATCGCCTGAAAGCACATCTGCAATTGCATTACCGCTCTCCATACCCGACTGCCATACATAGAGAATTGCGGAGATTTTATCGCCGTAATTATCAAGCTCGCCCATATCCATAATGCTGCCGCAATTGAGAAGAACAATTACTCTGTCGAAAGCAGATGTTACTGAATTAAGAAGCTCTTTTTCTGTTTTGGTAAGGTAATAACTGCCTTCTTCGAGCTTGTTTTCTCTGTCCTCACCTGCCGATCTGCCGATAACGACAAGAGCGGTATCCGACATTGAAGCGGCGGTGCGTGCCATTGAAAGGTCAACGGGCATTTCGTCATAGCACATCGGCCAATTGCCCCAGAAACCGTCGTCAACAGGATTAAGCTCTCCCCATTTTTTATAGGCGGTTGCAAGAAGCTCGTTATATTTTATTTTGCCGTTATTCTTTATGCCCTGCATAAGGCTGATTTTATAGGGTGCTTTTACATCTCCGCCCGAGCCGTAGCCGACGTAGAAATAGTCGTTCTGAACTCTGCCGAAAACGGAAACAATATTTTCGCTTGTCATCGGCAGAACATTATCCTTATTTTTGAGCATAACAATGCCTTCTGCGCCGGTTTTTCTGCAAAGGTCAATAATCTTTTTGTCGGGAACAAAATTCTTGCCCAACTGACCGTCGGAAGTGCCCTGAGATGTTGCCGTAGTTACGGAATTAACAACTGTGCCGACAAGCTTCATAACCTTTTTCTTAAGTTTATTCATTTCAACACCCTCATTCAAATCACATAATCAACCGCAACACTTGATTCTCTGACTGCGTGCATATGGGTCTTGACAACCGAACAATGATACGGGTCATTCTGATAGCTTTCGAGAGCTGCCTCATCATCGAGAAGCACTTCAAGGATAAGGTCATAGGAACGTTCGGAATGGAGAAAATCAATACCGACTTCAATCCCTCTGAGCTGAGGAACATTCCCCTGCATCGAGAGAAGAATCTCCTTTGCCTTTTCGCATTCGGCAAGGCTGTTATCCTTTAATTTGAAACAAACGATGTGTTTAATCATACGGTTATCACTCCATAAAACATATTGTAATTATAGTATCATATTAATATTGCTTTTTCAAGAGCGCAAAAATAATCCCGTACAAAACAAAACGTTGTACGGGATAAAAATTTATTCGGTTTTAGCTTTTGTTTCGCAATAGATGCAACGATAAGTCTTTGTTGCCGCATCGGTAAGCTTGAAGATGTGGGGCAAATCCTGCTCCGTTGTTGTTATGCATCGGGGATTCATACACTTGATGACATCCTTAATCTGAGAAGGAAGTGTGAGTTTCTTCTTTTCGCAAAGGACCTCATTCTTGATTATATTGACCGTGATATCGGGGTCAATATAGCCGAGCACTTCAAGGTCAACTTCCATTTCGGAGTCGATTTTGATGATATCCTTATATCCCATCTTCTTGCTGTGGACATTTTTGATTATTGCAACGGTGCAGTCAAGCTTATCAAGCTCAAGATGGTTATAAATTTCCATACTCTTGCCGGCCTTGATATGGTCGATAACAACGCCGTTTTTGATTGAATCAATATGCATTTATTCCACCTCCAGCAGTTTAAGGATAAGCGCCATACGGATGAATTTACCGTTGAGCACCTGTCTGAAATAGCATGCTCTGGGGTCTGCGTCAACGGAGGTATGGATTTCGTTGACTCTGGGCAGCGGATGAAGAATTGCAAGGTTGCTCTTCGCATTCTCAAGCTTTTTGGGAGTGAGAATGTAGCTGTCCTTGAGTCTCAGATAATCCTCTTCATTGAAGAAGCGTTCACGCTGAACACGTGTCATATAAAGAATGTCAAGCTCGGGCATAACACCTTCAAGGTCGGTTGTTTCGGTATATTTTATACCCTTGACGTCGAGAAGGTCCTTTTTAAGGTAACCGGGGAGCTTGAGTTCATCGGGTGAAATAAGAACAAACTCAATGCCTGTGTATCTCGAAAGAGCTTCAATAAGTGAGTGAACTGTTCTGCCAAATTTAAGGTCGCCGCAGAAACCGACGGTCAGATTATTGAGTCTGCCCTTTTCGCGCTTGATTGTAAGAAGGTCGGTAAGAGTCTGGGTGGGATGGTTGTGGCCGCCGTCACCCGCATTGATGATGGGAACGCTTGCCGCCATCGACGCAACGAGAGGTGCACCCTCTTTGGGATGACGCATTGCAATGATATCCGCATAACAGCTTACCGTTCTTGCGGTATCGGCAACGCTTTCGCCTTTTGCAGCTGAGGATGAATTTGCTTCCGAGAATCCGAGAACAGAGCCGCCAAGTTCGTACATTGCCGCTTCAAAGCTCAGGCGTGTTCTGGTTGAAGGCTCAAAGAAAAGAGTTGCAAGCTTTTTATATCTGCATTTTTCTCTGTATTCCTCGGGACGTGCAATTATATCCTCTGCAACGGCAATAAGCTCGTCGATTTCATCGGTTGTGAGCGAAAGAATGTCTATAAGACTTCTCATTTTGCTCCCCCTATCCAGCTTTCATCGGAGGGGTTGTTTCTGAAAGCAATAAGACGGGCAACATCCTCGGGCTTAATGTAGCCGATTTCTGCCGCAACTTCTGCTATTATGTCAAGGTTTGTGAGGCTTACGTTCTTGACATCTGCTGCTGCAAGTCTGTCAAGACCCTTCTTCATACCGTAGGTGAAGATGCTTGCGATACCGAGAACTTCTGCGCCTGCGTCACGGAGAGCTTCAACAACTTCAATAACACTGCCGCCGGTTGAAATGAGGTCCTCAATAACAACAACCTTCTGGCCCTTTTCGAGTTTACCCTCAATCTGGTTGCCTCTGCCGTGGTCTTTTGCACCTGAACGGACGTAACCCATAGGCATATCGAGCATATGAGCGGTGATAGCTGCGTGAGCGATACCTGCGGTTGAAGTACCCATAAGCACTTCTGCTTCGGGATAATATTCTTTTACGATTTCTGCAAGACCCTTTTCAACGTCTGTGCGCACTGCGGGAGCGGTCAGAGTGAGTCTGTTGTCACAGTAAATGGGGCTTTTGATGCCGCTTGCCCAAGTAAAGGGCTCTTCGGGACGAAGAAAAACAGCACCGATTGAAAGCAAATCTTTTGCAATGAGTTTCTGCATAATATATTACCTCCTGAGAATTATTAACAAATCAATTATCCGACAAATTCGGCAACACATCTTCTGTAAGCCGCAACGGGATCTTCGGCAGCTGTGATAGGTCTGCCGACAACGATATAATCAGAGCCGAGTTCCTTTGCCTTTTCGGGAGTTGTTACTCTTACCTGGTCGCCGATATCGCCGTCTGCAAAACGTACGCCGGGAGTAACAGTAAGGAACTTTGCGCCGCATCTGTCGTGAACCTTGCCTGCTTCAAGCGGTGAGCATACAACGCCGTCAAGACCTGCTTTTTCGGCATTTGAAGCATAGTGCATAACAACCTCGTCAAGAGGCTTGTCTATGAGAAGCTGCTCTCTCATTCTCTCTTCGCTTGTTGAAGTAAGCTGAGTAACCGCAATGAGAAGAGGACGTGTGCCGTCGGGCTTTGTCAAGCCTTCGATAGCAGCCTGCATCATTTCGATTGTACCGCTTGCGTGGAGATTGGTCATATCAACATCAAGACCGCTGAGCACGCTCATAGCCTTCTTGACTGTGTTGGGGATATCGCAAAGCTTAAGGTCAAGGAAAATCTTGTGACCTCTCTCTTTGATTTCCTTAACGATTGACGGACCTTCGGCATAGAAAAGCTCCATACCGATTTTTACATAAGGCTTTTCCTCGGTGAACTTGTCAAGGAAATCCATTACTGCCTGCTTACTGCTGAAATCGCAAGCAATGATTACATCTTTACCCATTGTGTGCACTTCCTTTTATATCATTTAAATTTTTAATACCGTATTTAGCCATAACTGCAGGAAGGTCATCAATGATTTCCTTGCAGACATAGGGATTGACAAGGTTAGCCGCACCGACCTCAACAGCCGTTGCACCTGCCATCATATATTCGATAACATCCTCGGCATTTGAAACACCGCCCATTCCGACAACGGGAATATTGACCGCAGAGCTTACCTGATAAACCATTCTGATTCCGACGGGCTTTATTGCCGCACCGGAGAAGCCGCCCATTTTGTTGGCAATAACAGGCTTACCGGTTTTGAGGTCTATTCTCATACCGAGAAGAGTGTTGATAAGGCTGATACCGTCCGCACCCGCTTCTTCGCAAGCCTTTGCGATTGCAACGATATCGGTAACATTGGGGGAGAGCTTGATGATAACGGGTTTTGTTGTCACCGCTTTAACCGCTTTTGTTACCTCTGCCGCCGCCTCGGGAGAAGTTCCGAAGCTCATTCCGCCGCCGTGAACATTGGGGCAGCTTATGTTGACTTCAAGCCAGCCGACCTGTTCTTCCTTGTCGATTTTCTCGCAAGTATATGCATATTCTTCAAGCGAAAATCCGCTGATATTCGCCATAACGGGCTTTGAGAAACAAGCCTTGAGCTTGGGAAGCTCTTCAGCGATAACCTTTTCAACACCGGGATTCTGAAGTCCGACGGCATTAATCATTCCGCTGTCGCACTCTGCAATTCTCGGAGTGGGATTACCGAATCTGGGATCTTTTGTTGTGCCTTTGAAAGAGAATGTACCGAGGCAGTTGATATCATAAAGTTCTGCGAATTCATAGCCGAATCCGAATGTACCCGAAGCGGGAATTATCGGGTTATCCATCTCGATCCCGCAAAGATTAACCTTTGTGTTTACCATATTATCTCCTCCCTCTCAAGGACGGGACCGTCCCTGCATATTCTCTTGTAGCCGTATTTTGTTTTGCATGAGCAACCCATACAAGCGCCGAAACCGCAACCCATACGCTCTTCAAAGCTGTACTGACCGCTTGTTGCGGCGATTTTTTCAATCGCGCGGAACATCGGCATAGGTCCGCAGGTGCAGAAATAATCATAGTCAAGATCTTTGAGAACATCGGTTACAAATCCCTTTGTTCCGAATGAGCCGTCAACGGTTGAAACGTAAACCTTTGCGCCGAGTGCCTCAAATTCATTCTTATAGAAAATCTCGTTTTCGGTGTTGAATCCGAGGATAACCGAAACATCTTTGCCCTCTGCGATAAGCTTTTTGCAGAGATTATACATCGGGGGCACGCCGACACCGCCGCCGATAAGCACAGTCTTTTTACCGCATTTTGCGGTATCAAAGCCGTTGCCGAGTCCGCAGAGAATATCAAGCTCCGCGCCTTCAGAAAGCTTTGCCATAGCTTCGGTGCCGTGACCGACAACCTTATATATAATTGTTATTGTTTTCTCGTCGTAATCGCAGATTGAGATGGGTCTGCGAAGATAGAAGCCGTCAAGCAGGATATTGATAAACTGACCGGGAGCGGTGATATGCGAGGTTTCGCCCTCAAGCTTCATTTCAAAAATATCCTTGGTCAAAGGCTTGTTGGAGATGATTTTATAAATTCCTCTGTTCATTATTCTTCTCCTTTTTTATATGCAATGCTGCCGTTGCAGACAGTCATAAGGCATTCGCCGAAAACCTTATATCCCTCAAACGGAGTTGCTCTTCCCATCGAAAGGAATTCTTCGGGATTTATTTCATATTCTTTGTTTAGGTCAAAAACAGTAAAGTTTGCAGGCTTTCCGTCATCAAGTCCGCAGTCAAATCCGAAACGCTTTGCGGGATTTATGCTCATAAGCTCAATAAGTTTATCGAGAGTGATGATATTTGTTTTAACGAGGTAAGTATAAAGCAAGGGGAATGCGGTTTCAATTCCGACAATACCCATTGCACTCTTTTCAAGACCCCTGCCCTTTTCTTCGGCTGAGTGGGGCGCGTGGTCGGTTGCAATCATATCAATCGTACCGTCGCAAATGCCTTCGATAAGAGCAAGTCGGTCGCTCTCGTCACGCAGAGGCGGATTCATCTTGAATCTGCCGTGCTCCTGCATATCCTTATCGCTGAGGATGAGATAATGCGGTGCGGTTTCGCACGTTACATCAACGCCCCTTGCCTTGGCTTTTCTGATAAGCTCAACGCTCTCTTTTGTTGAAATATGGCACACGTGATATGCACAACCCGTTTCTTCGGCAAGCTTCAAATCACGTTCGATGGGTTTCCACTCGCTTTCGGAGCAGATTCCTCTGTGACCGTGTGCTTTTGCATATTTGCCGTCGTGGATGTATCCGCCTTTGAGCAGGCTGTTATCCTCGCAGTGGGCAACAATCATTTTACCAAGCGATTTCGCTTTGAGCATTGCGGCTCTCATCATTTCATCGCTCTGCACACCCTTGCCGTCATCCGAAAATGCGCAGACGAAATCCGCCATAGCATCCATATCCGAAAGCTCTTCGCCGTTCTGACCGACGGTTATCGAGCCGTAGGGAACAACGTTCATAACCGCATCTTTTTTTATCAGCTGAAGCTGTTCGCCGAGATGCTCTTTGCTGTCGGGCACGGGATTGAGATTGGGCATTGAGCAGACGGTTGTGTAACCGCCTTTTGCACAAGCAGAAGTACCGGTTTTTATCGTTTCTTTATAAGAAAATCCCGGCTCTCTGAGATGAACGTGAACATCAACAAAGCCGGGAAAAACAGCACAATTATCAAATTCAAAAACGGTATCGTAGGCACCGCCAATGACGCCGCCTGAAACACTTATATCAACAGGATTGCCCTGTCCGTTTATTTTACAGTTTTTAACGGTAAAATCCATCGTCTGACCCTTTCATTAGTTACTCTATACAGTATACCATATTAATAGAAAAAGTCAACCTGTAAAAAACAAAATTCCGATATATATTGCCTGCAAAAGCAAATGGTGATATAATAAAAACAGTAAAAACGAAAGAGGAATATGGAATGGAAAAGAATTTTGAAATACGTTTTGCGGAAGAAAAGGATACAGAGATTATTCTTGATTTCATCAAAAGGCTTGCGGAATACGAAAAGATGAGCAATGAAGTTGTTGCAACGCCAGAAATTCTGAAAGAGTGGATATTTGAAAAGGGAAAAGCAGAGGTCGTTTTTGCCGTCGAAAACGGAAAAGAGGTCGGCTTTGCGCTCTTCTTCCATAATTTCTCAACCTTCCTCGGCAAAGCGGGAATTTATCTTGAGGATTTGTTTGTACTTCCCGAATACAGAGGAAAGGGTTACGGCAAGGCTCTTTTGAAATTCCTTGCGAAAGCAACTGTTGAAAGAGGCTGCGGCAGACTCGAATGGTGCTGCCTTGACTGGAATAAACCGAGCATTGATTTCTATCTCTCCGTCGGAGCAAAGCCAATGGATGACTGGACAATCTACCGTATGGCGGGCAATGATTTAAAAGAATTTGCAAAAATATAATTCATCAAACCAGAAAATACCGATAAATCTTCAAAAAGCAACCTATTGCTGATGAATAGTTAGTAGATTGCAACCGATAATTTTTGTATAAATATAGCAAGGAAGTAATCATCCTATACTTCGGAATGAACACTATGTGATATTTACACATTCATTTTGTATGGGACATACTGTTTGTTTTATTTGCCGTTAAAACCACCCCGACAGGAAACATCAAAAACACTTTCCTCTCGGGGTGATATTTATACTATAAACTATACAATATTTTCTATAGCCTCAACCGTTTCGGCAATGTAGGTTGCGCCTGCGGATTCAAGTTCTTCACGGCTGCCGTAGCCGAAAAGCACGCCGATTGAATCAATCCCGTTTTTCTTTGCGCCGATTATGTCGTGCTCTCTGTCGCCGACCATAACAACCGCTGATTTATCAGTTATTCCGCACTCTGAAAGTGCGTATTCGATAACCTCGGCTTTGTTTGTTCTTGTTTCACTCATTGTACTCCCCGCCGCAAAAAGGAAGTGTTTTTCAATACCGAAATGCCTGAGGATTTCTTTTGCAAAAGGTTCGGGCTTTGATGTTGCAAGAATAATCTTCTTTCCCTTTTCATTCAGATTTTTCAAAAGTTCCTCAATGCCTGCATAAACCTCATTTTCATATATACCTTTCTCCTTATAATATTCTCTGTAATAATCAACGGATTTCACCGCTTCTTCGTGAGAGAATCCGAAGTGTTTTTCAAATGAATCTATAAGCGGCGGCCCGATGAATTTATAAAGGCTAGTTCTGTCGGAAACCTCAATGCCGTATTTTTTCAGCGCGTGCATAACGGAATTTGTTATTCCGAGACCCGGGTCGGTCAGAGTTCCGTCAAGATCAAAAAGTATGACATCGTATTTACTCAAAGCAATCACCTCTTATTTCTTTTTAAGTACAAACAGACCGAAAAGCACGGAAATCTCACGCAGATAATTTGCAGGCACAGTGTGCCATTCTATCCCCGCACCGAGATGTGTTGCGTTGATTCCAAGTTCTTTCGCAAGCCTTTCCGCACGGTAGATATGAAAACTGTTGCTGACAAACGCAACGGAATATTTCTCTCCGAATCTCCGTTTCAAAATTTCGGTTGAGAAAACAAAGTTCTCATAGGTCGTGGTTGATTTGTCTTCTTTTACGATTACATCCTCACTAATACCTTTTGAGATAAGATATTTTTCCATTGCCTGCGCTTCGGAAAGCTTATCCTCGCCCCCCTTGCCTCCCGAAACGACAATCAGGGCAGAGGGATTTTTTTCACGGTATTCAATCGCTTTATCAAGACGCTTTGCGAGATTGACGGGAACTTTCTCTCCGTCAAGTCCCTTCCCGAGAACGATAACAGCATCTTCCTTAAATGTAACATTATCATTCCTGCCGTAAACCGCAAGAGCAACGCTGATTAGTATTATAATAAGGATAAATATAATCAATACAATCATTTTTTCACCGTATTTGTAAAAAGGGCACCGTTTTCACGATGCCCTTAAAATTATTTAATGTTTGCTTTGAGAGTTTCAAGCTCCGCCTTGAGAGTTGCGGGAAGTCTGTCGAACTTGCCGTAGAATTCTTCAATGCCTGCAACTTCGTCCTTCCAGAGTGAAACGTCAACGCTGAGAAGCTCTGCAAGCTGTGCATCGCTTACTTCGTCTTCGATACCTTCAAGGTTAATGTCTGCCGCCTTGGGAACAAAGCCGATAGCTGTTTCGTCAGCTTCAACCTTGCCTTCGCAACGGTCAATAATCCAATCAAGAACACGAAGGTTGTCGCCGAATCCGGGCCACATAAAGTTGCCTTCGTCATCCTTACGGAACCAGTTAACGTTAAAGATCTTGGGAGCCTTTTCGGGGTCAAGACCAGCACCGATGTTGATCCAATGCTGCCAGTAATCAGCCATATCATAGCCGCAGAAGGGAAGCATTGCCATCGGGTCACGGCGAACAATACCTACTGCGCCTGCAGCTGCAGCAGTTGTTTCAGAAGCCATAATTGAACCAACGAACACACCGTGATTCCAGTCTCTTGACTGATAAACGAGGGGAGCGAGCTTTGCGCGTCTGCCGCCGAAAACGATAGCTGAGATGGGAACACCGTTGGGATTCTCAAACTCGGAGCTGATGCAGGGGCAGTTAACAGCGGGAGCTGTGAAACGGCTGTTGGGATGTGCACCCTTTTCTTCGCTCTCCTGACCGTTCCAGGGATTGCCCTTCCATTCCATTGCATTTGCGGGAGGATTCTTATCAAGACCTTCCCACCAGACTGTATTATTATCAAGGTTGTGAGCAACGTTGGTGAAGATTGTACCCTTTCTTGTTGAAGCAAGAGCGTTGGGGTTTGACTTTTCGTTTGTGCCGGGAGCAACACCGAAGAAGCCGTTTTCGGGGTTGATAGCATAGAGTCTGCCGTCCTCGCCCTTACGAATCCAGGAAATATCATCGCCTACGCACCATACGCGGTAGCCGTTCTTATAGTATCCCTCGGGAGGAATAAGCATAGCAAGGTTGGTCTTACCGCAAGCTGAGGGGAATGCGGCACAGATGTATCTGATTTCGCCGTCGGGCTTCTGGAGACCGAGGATGAGCATATGCTCTGCCTGCCAGCCTTCGTTCTTACCCTGATATGAAGCGATTCTGAGAGCGAAGCATTTCTTGCCGAGAAGAACGTTTCCGCCGTAACCTGAGTTAACGGAGATGATTGTATTATCCTGGGGGAAATGACAGATATATCTCTTTTCTTCGTCGATGTCACACTTACAGTGAAGGCCGCGAACCCAATCGTTGCTGTCACCGAGAGCCTTGAGAACATCGGTACCTACTCTTGTCATAATAGCCATATTGAGAACAACATAGATAGAGTCTGTGAGCTCAATACCGATCTTTGAGAACTGTGAACCGACGGGACCCATTGAATAGGGAATAACATACATAGTTCTGCCCTTGTAGCTGTCCTTTGCGATAGCATAGAGCATTTCATAAGCTTCTGCGGGATCCATCCAGTTGTTGGTGGGGCCTGCATCTTCTTTTGTGGGAGCGCAGATGAAGGTTCTGCCTTCAACACGAGCAACGTCGTTGACTGCTGTTCTGTGGAGATAGCAATCGGGAAGAAGATCCTGATTAAGCTTAATCATTTCGCCTGTTGAGCAAGCCTCTGCACGGAGAGCTTCAATCTGCTCCTGGCTGCCGTCAATCCATACGACCTTTTCAGGCTTAACGAGATCGATTTTTTCGTTAATCCAGGAAAGAACGCTCTTATTGGAAGTCATATTTTCCATAGTAATTTCTCCTTTCTTACGGAAAACCAACAATATTTAACAATTTTTTCAGGTTATTAAAGCTTGATTTGTGACAGTTGCTGTCAGCAATTATTCTCTTTCTTAACCTAACCCATTGTAATTATATCATACATTTTTGTAAAGTCAATACAATCGGTAATTTTTGCATAATTCCATTGCAAAAAATTCATTTTCTCGATAATTATTATCAATTTCAGCCATCGATCGGCATTGTCGCGAAGGCGTTAAGCTCCAATCCTGCAATATTGCCGTTTTCAAATTCATAAAAAGCCTGTGCACCGACCATCGCCGCATTATCTCCGCAAAGAGAGAGTTCGGGCATATAAAGCTGCCATCCTTTTTTACCGCAGACATCCGCCATTCTCTTTCTCAGACGCGAATTTGCAGAAACTCCGCCCGCAAGTACGATTTTATCAAAGCCATAAGTTTCAGCCGCTTTTACGGTGTTATTGACAAGGCAGTCAGTTACTGTTTCGATACAGCTTGCACCGAGGTCAGGCACGCTGACCTCAACCCCCTTCTGCTTTGAGTTGTGAATGATATTGACAACTGCGGTTTTGAGTCCCGAAAAGCTGAAATCATATTCACTGCCTTCAACCCTCGGATGCGGAAGCTTATAAAGAGAAGAATCTCCGTTAACGCTGATTCTGTCAAGATTTACACCGCCGGGGTAAGGAAGCCCCATTGCTCTTGCCGCCTTATCCATACATTCGCCTGCAGCATCATCTCTTGTTCTGCCGATAATCGAGAAATCCGTATAATCGTTGACGGCTACTATATGGCTGTGACCTCCCGATACAACAAGGCAGAGGAAGGGCGGCTTCAAATCCGCGTGAGAAATGTAGTTTGCGGCGATATGCGAACGAAGATGATGCACCGGAATCAGCGGAAGTCCCGTTGAATATGCAAGACCTTTCGCGAAATTGACACCTACAAGAAGCGCGCCGATAAGACCGGGTGCATATGTGACTGCAATTGCATTAATATCGGAATAACCGACACCTGCATCACTCATCGCTTTTGATACAACTCCGCTTATCGCCTGAGCGTGCATTCTTGATGCAATTTCGGGCACAACTCCTCCGTATATAATATGTTCGCTGACCTGCGAGGCAATCACACTTGATAAAACTTTTCTGCCGTCCTCAACAACAGCTGCCGCTGTTTCGTCACACGAAGATTCAATTGCAAGAATTTTCATTTTATTAACACTCCTGTGTCAGAAATATTTAGTGTAAATTACTCCGTTCTCCGTCGGAGAGGAGTAGAAATTCTTTCTTACACCTGCCCTTTCAAAGCCTTCGGATTCATAAAGCGAGATTGCGGGAACATTGCTTTCACGCACTTCGAGAGTTATAAACTCACAGTTTCTGCTCTTTGCACCGTCACACGCAGCTCTGAGAAGTGCTCTGCCAATGCCGAATTTTCGGTATTTGCCGAAAACCGCAACATTGGTTATATATGCTTCGCCGCAGATTTCCTGCACACCGATATAGCCCATCACTTCATCCGAAACAGCAACGAGAAAATGTGAATTTTTATTTGCCAGCTCTTCCGAAAGAGCATTTTCGCTCCAAGGCTCGGAAAAGCATTCTTTTTCAAGAATTGCAATTTGGCCGATATGCTCCGCATTCATTTTTTCGAGAGTGAATTCCATTTTACTCCTCCGAAATTATATCATCGTACTGCAAACATAGAGCTGTCTTGATATAGTTTGCGGTTTTGATATATAACTCTAGGTCGCCGCCAAACGGGTCGGGAATTCCTCCGCCGAGAACGGTGATTTTTTCAATCGGAACATACATCGAAAGACTCGCTGCGTGCTCGGGAGTCATACATACGAATTTATCCGTTTCATCGAGGATGTAGCTTGTTATTCTTCTCGCTCTGTGAGATGAAATATCAACCTCAAATCTCTCGCACGCCTTGACAGAATTAGGAGTCACCTCATCTCCCGTCACAGCAAACAAACCTGCGCTCGAGCAGGTTACGTTATCAATATTTTTTTCGGCAGTCATTTTTTTAAAGAGTCCCTCTGCCATGGGACTGCGGCAGGTGTTGCCTGTGCATACAAATAATATATTCATAGTATCTTCCTTATTTTGACTCATACCACGTTTTGCCTATGCCGACATCCGCCTGCATAAGGACGCGCATTTTAACTGCATTTTCCATTTCACGCTTAACGATGCCTGCAACAATTTTGGCTTCGGATTCGGGAGCTTCAACAATAAGCTCATCGTGCACCTGCATAATTAGTTTTGCATCAAGACATTGCTCTTTAAGGCAAGTCCATACTCTTATCATCGCAATTTTGATAATGTCTGCCGCTGTGCCCTGAATGGGCATATTAAGAGCAACCCTTTCGCCGAAGGCACGCATCATTGCGTTGGAAGACGTAAGCTCAGGAAGATATCTTCGGCGTGCAAAAACGGTTTCAACATATCCGTTTTCTTTTGCCTTTTCTATAACATCTTTCATATAACTGCGGACACCGCTGAAATGTTCAAGATATCCTTTGATATAGCTGTCCGCCTCAGCACGGGTAACGCCGATATCCTTTGCAAGAGAGAAAGCACCGATTCCGTAAACGATGCCGAAGTTAACTGCTTTTGCACGGCTTCGCATAAGAGGTGTAACCATCATAAGCGGCATATTGAACACTTGAGAAGCGGTTATCGAATGAATATCATCGCCGTTATTGAACGCATCAATCATATTTTTATCATTTGCTATGTGTGCAAGAACACGAAGCTCAATCTGCGAATAGTCGGCATCAATCAGAACACAGCCGTCTTTAGCCTTGAAGAATTTACGCATCTCTCTGCCAAGCTCAGAGCGCACGGGAATATTCTGAAGATTGGGCTCGGTTGAAGAAATTCTGCCGGTTCTTGTTTCGGTCTGGTTAAGACTTGAATGAATTCTGCCGTCATCGCCGATAACTTTCAGAAGTCCGTCGCAGTAAGTGGACTTAAGCTTTGCGAGAGTTCTGTATTCCAGAATCTTTGCAACAACGGGATAATCCGCCGCAAGACCTTCAAGCACATCGGCATTGGTTGAATACCCGCTCTTTGTTTTCTTTTTTGCAGGAAGTCCCATTTTCACGAACAAGGCTTCGCCAAGCTGTTTCGGGGAATTGAGGTTGAATTCATATCCGACCTCGGAATAAATTTCATCAACAAGCTTTTCAATTCTGAACTGCAAATCCACTCCGAAATTCCTGATTCCGAGAGCATCGACAAAGAAGCCCTCACGCTCCATTGAAGCAAGAACTCTTGCAAGCGGAAGCTCAATTTCCTCAAGCAGTCTTTTCTGATTGTGTTCTTCAATAAGCTTGTTGAGATTCTCAAACGCCTTGGGAAGGTATGCGGCATAGAATGCGCTTTCGTTTTCCGAATCGGGTAATTCCGCATTTGCATATTCGGCAATGATTCTCTTAAGGTCATATGCACCCGATGATGGGTTGATGACATATGCCGAAAGCATTGCATCGCCCAAAACTGAATTTATATCAATATCATTTCTGTAATCGTAGAAAAACGCATAAAGCTGTTTTGAATTATATGTGTATTTTTTTATTTCCTTTTCAAAAAGAAAGTCGGCGCAAAACAAAGCATATCCGTCATTGTCGGGATTAACCTCCGCAACTCCGTTATCGGTTTTGAAAAGAAAAACTCCGTCGTCAAAGGTGAAATATGCTTCTCCCGCTTTTTTCAAAAGATTGAAGAAAAGCTTCAGATCGTCCTGCACATAGTGCTCACAACTGATTTTCTCCGTCTGAACTTCTTCGGTCTTTTCGGGCGCTTTGAGTTCAAGACGTTCGATCATCTTATACATCTCGAGATCCGCAAGAATGCCCGTAACTTTGAATGCATCAGGCTGAGCGGGAACATATACGGAATAATCGCCGTCAACGGGTGCATCCGTTTTGATTGTTCCGAGTTCACGGCTGAGATAAGCCATCTCCTTGTCGTTGACAAGCTTATCGTGAACACCTTTTTTGATATCAATTGTGTCAACATTTGCATAGATTTCGTCAATCGAACCGAAGCGGCTGATTAAATCCTGCGCTGTTTTCTGACCGATGCCTGCAACGCCGGGAATGCAGTCCGAGGAATCGCCCATAAGAGCTTTGATATCAATCATCTGCTCGGGAGTTACGAGATACTCTTCCTTGATTTTTTCGCGGTCATATTTAACGCTTTTGGGTCTGCCCATTTGGGTTGACGCAAGGAGCACATTAACATTATCACGCACAAGCTGAAGCGAATCTCTGTCGCCCGTAGCAATGTAGCAGAAGTCACCGTCTTTGCAATTGGCGGCAAGAGTGCCGAGAATGTCGTCAGCTTCCCAGCCGGGTGCTTCAAGAATCTTATAACCCATTGCCGCAAGAAGTTCTTTCAGCGGCGGCATCTGCTGGGCAAGCTCGGGCGGCATACCCTTTCGGTTTGCTTTGTAGCCCGAATACATTTCGTGGCGGAAAGTAGGTGCTTTAACATCGAATGCTATTGCCACCGCATCGGGTGAAACCTCTTCTTTAAGTCTTAAAAGTATATTCAAAAATCCGTATATTCCGTTTGTGAACTTACTGCCGTCTTTGGTAGTAAGAAGCTTTATTCCGTAAAAAGCACGGTTAAGAACGCTGTTGCCGTCAAGGGCCAAAAGTTTCATTCTAAATCACCTCAATTTACAGTATAACACACATTTTGTAAATTTCAGCATTTTTTTGAAAATTCTTGAAATTAATTTATTTTAATGGTAACATATTTTCAGATACTATGATTTTGAAATAGGGTGACAGTAATGAAAACCAAATCAAAAACAAAAATTATTAAAGCATTTATAATTTCAGTTATTCTCATTTTCGCAATAGCTTTTAGTATCTACTGTAATTTTTTCTGTATTTGGTGGATAAAAGGAGACGAACCAATCAAATCCGTTTCTTCTCCCGACAACAAATATACCGTCACAGCATACCTGAATAACGGTGGTGCCACAACCGCTTATGCTGTTCTCGGCACGGTAAAAAACAACACAACCGGCATAAAACGCAATATTTATTGGCAATACCGTTGCGAAGATGCTGAAATAGAGTGGGTTAACGGAACAACAGTAGTTATAAACGGAGTTGAACTTAACGTAAAAAAAGACACTTACGATTACAGAAACAAATAACGCCTTGGAGAAATCAATGAAAATAGGAAACTTTGAAATAAACGGATATGCCGCGCTCGCTCCGATGGCGGGAGTTGCAGACAGAGCCTTCCGTGAGCTGTGCATAGAATTTGACGCATCATATGTTGTCACGGAAATGGTAAGCTCAAAAGGACTTACTATGCACGACAGAAAATCGGGAACTCTTATGCAGCTCGGCGAAACGGAAAAGCCTGCGGCGGTTCAGATTTTCGGTTGCGATCCTCAGACGATGGCGGAAGCCGCAAAAAAAGCCTCAGAAACGGGATGCTGTGCAATCGATATCAATATGGGCTGCCCTGCCCCGAAAATCGCAGGCAACGGCGGCGGTAGCGCGTTGATGAAAGATCCCGATCTTGCTGCAAGAATAACCGAAGCTGTTGTGAAGGCGGGTGATATTCCCGTAACGGTCAAATTCCGTTCCGGTTGGGATGAAAACAGTATCAATGCCGTTGAGTTTGCACATTTGCAAGAAAAAGCAGGTGCATCCGCAATAACCGTTCACGGAAGAACAAGAAAGCAGATGTATGCACCGCCCGTGAATCTTGACATAATAAAACAAGTCAAAGATGCCGTTAATATTCCCGTTATCGGCAACGGCGATGTTGTTGACGCTCTTTCGGCGGAAAATATGTACAAAACCACAGGCTGTGACTTCATTATGGTCGGCAGAGGCGCACTCGGTGCACCGTGGGTATTCAGACAAATCAACGAATATTTCAGAAGCGGAATAATACTTCCCGACCCGCCGATTGAAGAACGTATGAATATTATGCTCCGTCATATCGAAAAACTCTGCGAATACAAGGGCGATTATGTCGGTATGCGTGAAGCAAGAAAGCACTCGGGGTGGTACATCAAAGGCATAAGAGGTGCCGCCGCATTGAGGCAGGAAATCGGTGCGCTTGAAACTATGGATCAGCTCAAATCAATAGCCGAAAAGGTTATCAATGCCGCTGTAAACAATTAACAAAAACGGTCTTTTAACATTGTATAAATCAACAAAAATAAATCCGCCGTTCAAAATTCATTGAAATGGCGGATTTGCTATGTTAATATGTTATCATAAAACATAAAGGAGAAAAACAAAATGACTGTTCTTTTCAAAATTATAGGCTTTTTGCTTGCAGTTCTCACTCCCCTTCTTTCAACAATCACCTGGGATCCTTTCGCAGGATTCGACAAGGAAGTTCCCGTTGCCGAGGAAAAAATCGGCGGATTTATGAAGGGCGTGTGCCATCTCGACCCCGACTACAACCTCATCAAAGAGGGCAACATCGAATGGTTCCGCGACGATATTCCGTTCCCCTACAATGCAGACGGCACAATTTCAGAACATTACAAAAACTGGAAGGCATATGCCCAAGGATATGTTGACAACGGCATAAAAATCTTCGGCATCACCCCCTATCCCGACGACTATATTGCATACGGTCTTGACCCCAGAAAACCGGAAAGCAGAGAAGGGATTCAGGACATTGCACGTTTCTACGCCGAGGACCTCAAAGGCATCGTCGGCGCATTCCAGATTACAAACGAAATGGGTATTGACCGCTTCACCCTTCCCCTCACTCTTGACGAAGCGGCAGAATTCATCGGTATGCAGCTTGAAGCAATGTATCCCGTAAGAGGCGATATCATCATCGGCTACAACCTCGGCGGTCTTGCGATTGCACAGCTTCCGTTTAAAATGATGAAATACCATAAGTACTGCGATTACGTCGGCCTTGATATGTATCTCGGCTGCTTTGAACCTGTCCTTAAAAATCCCGACCAGTTTATCACTCTTCTCAACTTCGTAAGACGAGTAACCGGCAAACCCGTTATCCTCTGCGAATTCGGTTACATCGGCTACGGAGAGCCCAAAACAGAAGAAGAAAAGACTGCAATCCTTCAGAAATACGGCTATAACAGTGAAAAAGAAGCAAGAGCAAACATCGATGACTTTATCAGCAGACTTCCCGAAGATATGAGGGAAGAAATCATTGAAGATTACAGCGACAGAACTCCCGAAGAGCGTGCAGACCTCATCTTCAACGGTGAATATTCAAACCACCTTTACTGCGAACTTGCAGAGGGTATGGGGCTTTACGGATTTGAGCACACGCCCGAAGGTCAGGCAGACTTCTTTGAATATGTTATCCCCAAGGTACGCAAGCTCGACTACGTTATAGGTATGTGCGTTTACTGCTGGGCAGACAGCGACAGCTGTTATGTCTGCGGTCAGTCGGACTGCCCCGTTGAAACAGGCTGGGGTCTGGTTGACGGCAAGGGCGACCCCAAACCCGCATACTATGCAGTTCAGAAAAGCTTTGCAGATTAATAAAAACATTGCACAAATTGCTCACCCCGAATCTCAACTGAGATTCGGGGTGACATTGCTTTAATACTCAATAAAAACTTTGACAATAATAATATCATATGATAGAATGCAGATAGAAATGTGTAAAAGAGGTTTTTATATGTTCGATTATTTCAGAATTGCTTGCGCCGTACCCGATGTTGAGGTTGCCGATGTTGATTTCAACATCGAGCAAATGTCGGATTGCATCGCTCAGGCAAAAAATAAAAATGTTGACCTGCTCGTTTTTCCCGAGCTTTCGGTGACGGGCTACACTTGTGCTGACCTGTTTTTCCAACAGACGTTAATCAATTCATCAAATGCAGGAATCAGAAAGCTTGCCGAAAAAAGCGAAAGCATTATCATCGCCGCAGGCGCACCCATTGCAATTAACGGTTGTCTTTTTAACTGTGCGGTTATAATTTCAAGCGGCAGAATAATCGGCATAATCCCAAAAACCTTCATTCCCAACCACGCTGAACAAAGCGAAAAAAGATGGTTTGTCCCCGCATCGGAAATCAACAAGATTTCGGTCAGCTCCAAAATCTTCGGTATCTGCGAAAGCTACGATATCCCCGTAGGCAATCTTATATTTGATGCAGACGGTGTTAAGCTCGGATTTGAAATATGCGAGGATTTGTGGTCTCCCCTGCCGCCGAGCTCATTCCTCTGCACGGACGGTGCCGAAATAGTTGCAAACCTTGCCGCAAGCAGCGAAGGAATCGGCAAAAAGAATTACCGCAGAGAGCTTGTTAAAATGCAGTCATCAAAATGCACGTGCGCATATGCATTCTGTTCTTCGGGTTGCCTTGAATCTACCTCGGATTCGGTATTCTCGGGTCATTCAATCATCTGTGAAAACGGAAAAATTTCTGCAGAAAACGCCGCAGACATAGACAGCGGCTATATGATTATCAACGACATTGACCTTGGCAAAATCCGACGTGACAGAATTTCAAACACTACCTTCTCGGATTGCAAAGCATTTTATTCCTCAAACGCACAAACTGTTGTCATCGAAAACTTTTCTTCAAAGGCAAACGGTGACTATGCAAAAGTAAAAAAGCTCCCGTTCATTCCGTCAACCGAAGCCGAAAGAAACGAAAGATGCCTTTCGATTTTCGGAATGCAGGTTGCAGGTCTTAAAAAACGTCTTGCAAAAACAAACTGCAAGCCCGTTATCGGTATTTCGGGCGGACTTGATTCAACCCTTGCTCTTCTCGTCAGCGTGCAGGCAATCAAAGAGCTTGGCAGACCGCTCACAGACGTTGTGGGAATAACAATGCCCTGCTTCGGCACTACCGACAGAACCTATAACAACTCGCTGAATCTTATGAAATCTCTCGGCATTACAAGCCTTGAAATCA
Source organism: Acutalibacteraceae bacterium (assembly GCA_045535475.1). Taxonomy (GTDB): domain Bacteria; phylum Bacillota; class Clostridia; order Oscillospirales; family Acutalibacteraceae; genus CAG-177. Next base: position 23,846 of record JAZSLR010000003.1, read on the forward strand.
ACATCAAAGATGCGTGCGTTCAGCACTTCAAGGATATCGGTCAGGATATAAATAATTATGATTTGACCTATGAAAACGCCCAGGCAAGAGAAAGAACCCAAGTGCTTATGGACTACGCAGGCAGAGTCAACGGTCTTGTTATCGGCACGGGCGATATGAGCGAGCTTGCGCTCGGATGGTGCACCTATAACGGCGACCATATGAGTATGTACGGCGTGAATTCAAGCGTCCCTAAAACGCTCATCCGCTGGATTATCGATGCTCTTATCAAAAACGGAACCTTTGCCGAGAGCAAAGAGTATTTGACAGATATAGTCAACACTCCCATCAGCCCCGAGCTTTTGCCGCCCGATGCCAAGGGTGAAATTGCACAGCAGACCGAAAGCATCGTAGGTCCGTATGCGCTTCACGATTTCTTCCTTTATAATGTTGTGCGTTACGGCTTTGAGCCCGACAAGATTTTTGCGCTTGCAAAGAAAGCTTTTGCCGATGATTTTGACAGCGAAACAATTATGAAGTGGCTCAAAACATTCTACAGACGCTTTTTCACCCAGCAGTTCAAGAGAAGCTGTGTTCCCGACGGAATAAAAATCGGCTCCGTGGGTCTTTCTCCAAAAAGCGATTTCAGAATGCCGAGCGATGCTGCGGTCACAATGTGGCTGAAAAAGCTTGATGAAATTGAATAAAAATAATTTGCGGGTACACAAAAAGTGTACCCTTTTTTAGTGAGTGTTTTTTTACATCTGTACGAATAATAAGTGAAGTGTTGACACGGAGGTGTTCGAATGGATAACGGTGAAAGTAGCTACCGCCGTTTTCTTGACGGAGACGAAAGTGCATTCGGGGAGCTTCTCGATATGTACAGCGAAAACTTAATATTCTTCATCAACCGCTATGTTCATAATGTTGCGGTTGCGCAGGAGCTTTCAGAGGATGTTTTTGTTGAACTTCTTATTCATAAAAGGAGATACAACTTTAAAACGTCTTTGAAAACCTATGTCTTTACGATAGCACGCAACAAAGCTGTGGACTATGTCAGAAAATGCTCACGGCATCCCGAATGTGCATACGAATACATAGAAAACGAAAGCGACCGACTGAGCATAGAGGATGAATTTCTCAAAAAAGAGCAGGAGCGTGAGCTGCATAAGGCGCTCGATAATCTTAAGGATGATTACAAAACCGTTCTGCACCTTATTTATTTTGAGGATATGAGTTGTGAACAGGCGGGAAAGGTTATGAAGAAAAAAAGAAAACAGATTGAAAACCTTATTTACAGAGCAAAACAAGCCTTGAAAAAAGAACTTACAAAGGAGGCGATGCTTCCGTGAAAAGCAGAGAAGAATACCGAGCAAGCATCTTTTCAAAGAGGGATGCTGTTCTGAAGAAACGCAAAAAAAGCATTGCACAAGCTGTTGCGGGAACTGCAGCAGTTGTTTTGCTGACAGCTTCGGCTGCGGCAATCCCCTCTTTCACAAAAAATCTTCCCCGTGAAAACGAAACAACAACTCTTTCCGCAGCATCTGCAGTTCATAAAAATAAAACCGACTCATTCACCGACAGTTACGGCAATCTTGAAGAGAATGAAAACAAAGTCACAACCCGTGCAGATACGCCGATATATAATAACGAAGCTGTTGCAGAGACTGTTCCCGAGACCGCAACGGCAATTGTGACCCAAATTGTTCATTATCCCGTAACAAAAAAGCACCCGAATTTCAAGCCGGAGGGCGTTGATTCTGCAGAAGAATTAACCGAAGCAGCCCAAAGCAATAATGACAGCATAGGGTCACTGATAATGAATTTTATCAATAGAGTTACCGAGCAGCCCCCTGCACCCGAAACCGGCGGAGACGATGTTGAAGATTTTGCCGTTGCGCCCGACTCGGCTGACGGTTCAGCAGAATACACACAAGATGAAATTATTTCTGCTGCAACAAATTATCTTCCCGATAATGCAAAAGAACACGCCAACCCCGACAAGGCTTTCGTAACCGTCACAAGGACATCTCAAGGTGAAGAATATTACGAGGTCAGATTCGATATTAACGGCGCAAAGTACAAAGTAACTTTGAATGCCGAAAATCTTGATATGATTGCAGTTGAGTCAACCGACACTTCCGGCTCAGCATCCACACCTCCCCAAAGCCAAATTTCACCGCCCTATATTCCCGGGCAATAAAGGAGTGATATTATGCGGGCTGTTATATGGAAAATCATCGCATTCATAATCTCTGTTATTTTACCTTTTCTTAACATTCCCGTTGAAATTGAACCGATTATTATCAACAGCACCGATGTTGAAGTAATCGACAGTTCTCACGGATTGCCCTACAGCCGGGACGGATATCACTACATATTTTTCAGCTATGAAGAATTTATGCGCTACTGCAGCACAATAAACAAATCAGACGGGATGAAAGAATACGCCAAAACAATCAGCAGAGATTTCTTCGAAAGCCATAACCTTGTTATCATTGACGTAACGTGTGCGGATTCTGCTGAAAAAGTTTTCCCGAAATCAGTCACCGAAAACGGAACAAAGCTTTCGGTTGCATATTCTCTTGTGTCAGATATGAGTGTGTCAGCAAGTGTTATTTGTTACGATTCTCTCTGCATCAAAACAAGCAAGCTTATCAATAAGGTGGTAATCACCGAAAAAGAACGTGTATCACTTCCGTTTTTAAATCAAAAATCGAGTCCGTTTTTCAACATTGTCGGCGCGGAAAAATCCGACGACCCCGAAGAAGAAATTGCTATGACTTATGTTTTTAAGGATTATGAAAGCTGGCATAGCTTTTTAAACGAAAATGAGTGGAGATTCTACGGATATACAGACCGTATAAACGAAGATTATTTTAAAAACAACAATCTCGGACTCGTTTTCAGTCCTATAGGAGACTCTGAAACACAAACAAGAATTCAGGAATTCGACCCTTCGGAAAAAGAAATTGAGCTTATGTGCTATAACATTACACAGCCTTCGGTAGCGTTGGCTGTTATAGGATACAATGCTGTATTTTTAAACGTATCAAAAGGAACCGAATCAATCAAAGCAACATATATCGACTATTTTGCCGATTTTATGCTTGACGGTTCGCTACCGCACGGAGGATAAAAGATGAAAAGGATAATTTCTGTTATTCTCGCTCTTTCCGTAATGCTCTGTCTGTTTTCTTGCACGGCCGGTAAGGGAAACACAGATGTTACGGTTAACGGCGAAAATGTATCAATCACAGAAAAACAAATTGAAAGCATAACCAAAAAAATTGTAACCACAATCGCAGAGGTTGTCAGCACCAACAAGCCGACAGAAAAAGAAACTGAAATTCACTATGATGAAACGATTGTTAATTTCCAGAGCCGTCCGTGTCAGCCGCAAGCCGCAATCCGAGGAACAACAGACCTCGCATTCAATCTTCTAAAGAAAAATCTCGCCACTCCCAATGCGGTTGTTTCGCCCGCTTCGGTTGCAATTGCCCTGACTATGACATCGGTCGGCGCAAAGGGCAAAACCCTTGATGAATTCGCAAAAATATTCGGATGCGACGTACCCGGAATGCAGGAATTTGTTGAAGCTTATGTCAACGAAGTCAACGCAAACCCCGACAGCGGAATAAAGCTTGCAAATTCCGTATGGCTGAACAGTCAGAAAAACAGACTGACAGTTAATCCGAATTTCGAAAGTATTTGCAGAAGCCGTTTTTCAGCAGATGTTTTCAAAGAAGAATTCAACGGCAAAACAGCAGATAAAATAAACCGATGGATAAGCGGCGAAACCGACGGACAGATAGACAAGGTGCTCGAAGAAGTACCCGATGCAGCGGTTGCATATCTTATCAACACCGTGCTTTTTGAAGCAGAATGGGCAGGCAACTACACCTCACGTGATGTTGTTCCCAACTCGCTTTTCACAACTGCAGACGGCAGAATGCAGAGTGTTACAATGCTCAAATCGACAGAAGCCGTCAATGATATTATGAATTTCAAACTCGGCAAAACCGAGGTTGTATTAAAGCCTTATAAAAACGGCTATAAGTTCTGTGCAATGCTGCCAAATGAAGGTGTGTCAATTGAAAAGGCTCTTGAAAGCTTCAGCGGAAATGAATTTATGAATGCCGTAACTAAAACAAACACAAATGAAAATGGTGAATTTCTCTACGGAATTCGTCTTCTCAATGTTTATCTCCCGAAATTTGAGTTTGAATGCAAATTCAGACTTTCGGACACACTCAAGGCAATGGGTATGACAAAAGCCTTCAGCGGCAAAGATGCGGATTTCACGGGTATGGCAACCTCGACAAGGGGCAACATTTTCATTAACGAAGTTTTCCATAACACCTACATCAAATTTGATGAAAAAGGCACAAAGGCAGCTGCTTCAACCGCAGTTGAAATGTTTGACGAGGCTTTTATGGAGCCTCCGCAGGATACCAGAACAATCAAATTCGACAGACCGTTTATCTATGTTATCGTATCGCCCGACGGCGTACCGCTTTTTGCAGGCACGGTAACGGATTTTGATGCGAGGTAAAAAATTCAGCACCCGATTTTTCGGGTGCTGTTACTTTTTACGGTTGAGGCACAACGGGATGTGCCTCGCTTACGTGTTCAATTGTGATAAAATTATTTCTTGCGGCATATGCCCATTTCATTCCGAATGCCTTGCACGCACCGTCAACGGGCATATAAAGCTGACCTTCGTTACCTCTGAAAACTTCATTTCCGAGGTCAAATTCACCGTTCGGAGTCTGTGCAAAACAACTGCCTTCGGTAAAGGCTGCTTCTTTTCCGTAAAGGCTCAAAATAACCTTGCCTTTTTCTCTTATATCAACACCGCCAATAAATCTTATCAGCGTTGCAAATGCGATATACCACTCGCCGTCCTTGCAGACTGCAGGAGTTGAAGCGTTGCAAAGTCCCAAATCCACGCCTTTATAATAAACTCTTGTTCTGCCGGGTCCGAAAATCGGCGCAACTCTGTAGGGTCGGATTTCGTCTTTAGCCTTGTCAATAATACATTCATCAACAATTCTGCCGTCATTGAGTTCGGTAATCATCGAAATCTTATCGCCGTCAACCTCAATAATCGCAAACGCCGCAACCTGCTCCTCCTGCGGATAGAAGGATGCGTGCCAAACCTTATCGGTGGTTTTTGTTCCGGGAGGATTGAAATTGCCGTTACCGAGCTCATAATGAACCGTGCCTTGTGAGGGTCTGTCAAAAAGCTCCTCGTTCTTAATCGGGAATGTGCGTGAGAAATTATGCTCGTGACCCGAGAAAAGCACGTCAAGCATTTCCATTGATTCGCGCATCATCGGGTAAGTGTCGTCGTTCGCAAGATTTGGTCCCGCATAATAAACGGGGAAATGCTGAACACCAAACTTCCAGGTTTTGCCGCATTCCGCAATATCCTTCTTTGCCCACTCATTCATAAGCTCAGGCTCGTTGACGCCGAAAACATCGAAATGAGCATTGCCGTAGTTAAACGAATAAATTTCGGTCTGCCAGCCTTCGGGACCGTTTTTCGGATAAGAATATTCAAGCTGAGTGTTAAAAAACTCGGCAGGCTCAGCGTAGTATCGGTTAACTTCAGTCGGGAAATACTGCTCAAAGCCTCGGTTATCGTGGTTGCCGCAGCTCATCATATAAGGCAGATGCTCGATTATTCCTTCCATTCCCTCAAACATAGCATTCCACTGGATTTCGTGCTGACCGCAGTTTGTGTTATCGCCTGCAGTAAGAATGAATTTCACATCGGGATACTTTGCAAGTGCATCGTTGAGAAACTTGTTGAGGGTCGAATAATCGGGATTATAGTGGTCATCATCCTTCTGATGGTCGGAAATTGCAATAAATCTGAACTTTGTGAGGTTTTTCTCTTCGGTATCAAACCAATATTCGTCACTGCGGTTTTTATCGCTTCCGCAAGTGTAATAATATCTTGTTCCGGGCTTGAGATCTTTTGGCGTTGCCCAGAAAATATTGCTTGTGTTAACATCGCTCTTGAACGGCTTTACAATCGCATCCGCTCTCATTTTTTTGCCGTTTTTTTCGTAATATTCGATATATCCCGCATCGACGTCAAGGCTTGAACGCCAGGTTACGGTCATTGAGGTTTTTGCATCACCCGATATGCTGACCATAATATGGTCGGGCTTTTCGGTTGCAAGCCTTAAGTTGGGTTGTCTTTCCATATTATTTCACCTTAATTTTAAATAGTCTTGCGCCGTGAGGATTAACCTCGGCTTTGAACTCGCCGTCGGTTACGGCATATTCTTCGTGGCTCCACATATCCCAAACAGAATATTCAAAACCGCCGATTGCAATATCGATAACATCAAACGCAATTTCTCTCGGTTCGTCATCGGTATTGAAGAGTGCAACGTATTTGCAGTTTTCACCCTTTGAAGTCCAGATAATTTCGCCTTTGCCGTCAGTTTCTTCACGCCTGAACTGCCTTGCACCGCTCGAATTCTTAAGCATATCGATAAGCTCTCTGTTTTGAAGAAGAGAGAGGGTAAATTCGTCATTTTCACGCATTTCTCCGCCCATCATAAGCGGTGAACGGAAGATGCCCCAAAGGGTCATCATCGTTATCTGCTCATCTTTGGTGAAGCGTGTGTATCTGTTTCTGTATTCGGGAAGTAATTCTGTTTTCTGAATGCGTCCGAGCGGAAGCATATCGCAATCGGGCCACGCCCCCTGCTGAACATACTCCTGCCATACAAAGCAGCGCTCAAACATTGCATAAAGCTTATCCCAGCTATCCCAGAAATCGCCCGTCATACGCCACATATTGGCGTTAGCTGCAAGATGCTCGTGCTCCCATACAGGCGCCGGACCGGGAGAGAGGCTGAGCACCATATCTCTGCCGCAGTTGTCGATTGCCTTGCGGAGCATCTCGATTTCACGCCTTGCCGAATAAGGGTTGTCCTTCAAGAATTCGGTATTTGCAATATCGTCGCATTTTATGTAATCAACGCCCCACGAAGCGTAAAGTTCGAAGAGTGAATCGTAATATTCCTGCGCACCCTTTGCATCGGGATTCACACCGTACATATCGGTATTCCACGGACAGATTGAAAACTGCTGTGCAATATCTCTTGCCGTTATGCCGTCACATTTAATTTTTGTGTTCTGATGAACAGCCTGACGGGGAATGCCTCGCATAATATGAATTCCGAATTTAAGTCCGAGAGAATGAACATAATCGGCAATGGGTTTGAAACCCTTTCCGCCTGCCGATGAAGGGAATCTCTCGGGTGCAGGGATAAGACGGGAATACTCATCCATATATAGGGGCACGAAATTGTGATAGTAGTAGCAATCCGCAGTCGGCTCTGACCACTGAATATCGCACACAACATATTCCCAGCCATAGTCTTTAAGATGTTTTGCCATATAATCGGCGTTACCTTTAAGCTGTTCTTCATTAACGGCAGCGCCGTAGCAATCCCAGCTGTTCCAACCCATAGGAGGAGTAGGAGCAAGTCTTTTATGCATATTTATCAATCCTTTCGGTAAACTCTAATTTCAAATTCCGCTTTGACACTCAGGCTTTCAAGATTATCGAGCTTTGCCTGGTCGTCTTTGCCTGTTTTATAGTAGTACGGAGTCATTTTAAAAAGATTCTGTATATCTTCATTTGAAGAAACATCAAGGGTTTTGCGTACTTTTTTTGATTTTATCAGATTAAATCCGTCAACATCGGTTTCGGGAATATCATTAAGATACGGCTTATCATAAATCGCCGCTTTAAGCTCGAAAAGATGATTCTCAAGAGGAATGACCCGAATCATCACTCCGCCTTTTTTCAGCACACGGAGATATTCCGAATCAGCTTCGGGAGAGAAAACATTTAAAAGCAAATCCGCCGAAGCATCAGCAAACGGCATTTCAAAAACACTTGCAACCGCTGTCGGAATTCCGCTTTTGCGCTTTGAAGCAAATTCGAGCGCATCCTTTGAAATATCAACACCGAAAAAAGAAATGTCTTTTCTGCTTTTGAGAAGCCTCTGCTTTATACCCGAGGAATACCAGCATTCTCCGCAGCCCGCATCAATAACGGACGCTCCGCTTGCAAGAACTTCATCGCAGATATCCGTAAGTGTATCACGCAGAAAACCGTAATAACCCTTATCAAGAAAATCTCTTCTCGCTCTTATCATCACACGGTCATCGCCGTGCCTTTTCGCCGATGACTTCTGCGACTGAAGAAGATTGACATATCCGAATTTCGATTTATCAAAGCAATGCCTGTTTCCGCACTTATAGAGTTTTTCTTCCTCTGCAAGTGCTTCACGGCATACGGGACAGATAAAATTCATCTTATTTACCCTTGAATTCATTTATTCTTTCTATCATCTTTCTGCCTACGCCGCACATAAACTTTTCGCATTCGGTAAGCATACTGTCGGGGAACAAACGCAAAAAGCTGTCTGCTTCATAGGTGAAGTTGCCTTTGTAATCAATATCGGCAAGTGCCTTGAGAATCGAATCCCAATCCATCTTTGAAAGGTAAGGCAGAGTATGAGAATCGTGTATGTTGTCGTTATCGTGAATGTGAAGACAACCGAGTCTGCTGCCCATATCTCTTATCATTGATGCGCAGTCTTCGCCCACGAGTCCGCAATGGCCGAGATCAAGACACGCAGTAAAATTCTCGGAATTGACAGCATCAACATAGCGGTTAAAATCTTCGGCGGTACTGCACACATTGGGAACAATGCGATTGATATTATTGTCCCATCCCCACATATTTTCGAGTGCTATTTTTACGCCGTAATCCTTTGCGTAAGGCTCAAGGTAACGGTATAATTCCATATTCTTTTCAAACTGATTCTCTTTAAAAACGCAAGGATGAACAACGCAGATTTTCGCATCGAGCATACCTGCAATTTCAAGTGCTCTCTTAACCTTTTCGATTGTTTTTCTGCTGTATTCATCATCATCTTCTCTTACGGGAGGAAACGGTGCGTGCGACTGCTCAAAGGAAACGGAATATCCCTCGGCAATCCTTTTCAGCTCTTTTATATGCTCTTTATATGACGGAGTATTGAGCAAATCACCGTCGTCACTCATACAGAACATTGAATAATCAAGTCCGTCAAAACCGCTTTCACAAATAATCTTAACCGCCGATTCGTCACCGAATCTTTCGGCAAGAACCTCTGTTTGTGTTACAAGCTTCATAGAAAACACTCTCCATATAATATGTTGGATATATTATATCACCTTTGTTTTTTATCTACAAGCCATAAAAAATTAATTTCTTAACAAAATGTTAATTGACATAATTTCCAAAATATAATAAAATAACTTGAAAGAGAAAATAAAAGGGGTGCATAATTATGCCAAAAGCTGAATACCGCAGCTCAATCCGTTCAAAAAATTTAATTAAAAAAGCTGTTGCAAAGCTTATTCACGAAAAGGACATTCAGAAAATCACCGTTTCGGATATCATCAGAGAAGCAGATATCAGCCGCGGTACTTTCTATGCTCATTTTGCGGATGTTTCAAGTGTTATCGAACAGATTGAAAGCGAAGAAATCCGCAATCTTATGGAATATGTTGAAAGATTCGGCTTTGAAAACATTTCAACCCAGACCGAACGTTTCATTGAACTGCTTTGTGAATATCTGAGCAGAGATATGGAATATTACCGTATGCTCACTCAGTCCAACATCCTCAACAACTTCATCTTGAGACTTGTTGACATTTATTACGAAAAGCTTTTCAATGCAACTATAAGCAAGCAAAGCACATCAAACAAAGACGAAGTGAATCTTTATCTTATTTATATAACGTCGGGAGCAAAATCAATAATTCTTTCGTGGCTCAACGGAGAAATAAAAGGTTCTTCCGTTGAAATCGCAAAAACACTTTCAAACCTTATTCAGCTTAACCAGAAATATTTCGGTTGAAATCATAACTACCCGTCAAACGGGTGGTTGTCTGTTTCGCCCCTTCCGTCCTCATCCGGCTACAATCCATTTTTAAAAAAAGTCTGTGCCGTTACATTTGTAACAGTGCAGACTTTTTATATTGATATAGCTTTTTACATATGATAAAATTACATATATTTTGTTGACAGGAGAACAGATATGGGTAAAAAGATTATTGTTGCAGGTCTCGGTCACGGCGGTATTGCCGCTGCCGCGCTTATCGCAAAGCAGGGTCACGATGTTACTGTTTACGAAAAGAAGAGCGAGGGCACACTCGGATATGACTGGACAGATATTTTTGCACCTCAGGCACTCGAAATCGCAGGTATGAAAATGCCTCCCGAAGATAAATATGAGTATAAAGAGGATATGACATTCTTCAATCCCTCTTTTACCAAAAAGCTTCAGCAGCACGTTCCCGAGGATAAACTTGAAATCAAGATGGAACGCCGTGATATATATGAGCATTTTATCAATAACGCGCTTGAATGCGGCGTTAAAATAGTTTATGACTGCGAGATTGAAGCTCCTATTGTTCTCGGCAACAGAGTGGTCGGCATCAAAACCGAAAAAGGCGATTTTTACGGCGACCTTGTTATTGACGCCTGCGGTATGAGATCACCAGTGCGCACAAATCTTCCCGCTTCCTTCGGAATCGACAAAGAAGTCAGTGACGGCGAAAGAATCTGCATTTACAGAGCATTTTACAACATCGGAAGCGACGAAGAACCCGAGGCAAAATTCAAGGTTATGCTTTTCCCCGGCGGAACCAAAGGCATCGGTTGGATTGCATCCGAAGAAAAATATACTGACCTTCTTATCGGCAGATTTGAAGAATTTGATATGGCAGAGGTTGAAAGATTCTCCGATTTTCTGCGTGAAACCAATCC
>JAZSLR010000153.1:0-13634 GCA_045535475.1 Acutalibacteraceae bacterium
CATCAACGCTGCTATGAAGGCTGCTTCATCAGCTTCATTCGGCTACACAGAAGAAGAACTCGTTTCAAGCGATATCATCGGTATCACTTACGGCTCACTCTTCGATGCTACTCAGACAATGGTTACTAAGATTGAAGACGGTCTTTATCAGGTTCAGGTTGTTTCATGGTATGACAACGAAAACAGCTACACAAGCCAGATGGTTCGTACAATCAAGTACTTCGCAGAGCTTGCATAATTTAAGCTGAAATTTCATTCAAAGGGTCGGCCAACTACCGACCCTTTGTTATTATAATCAGAGGTCGGTTATGGGATTAAAACGTCTTGACAAGTTAATAGCGCTCAACTGCAACGTGTCACGAAAAGATGCCCGTAAGCTCATAAAAGACGGAGCTGTCACGGTCAATTCAAGAGTTGTACTGCGTGCAGAAGAATTGGTTGATGCTGAGGTTGATGATATAAATGTAAAGGGCTACAACTTTACAGCAAAAGAGCACGTTTATATTATGCTCAATAAGCCGAAGGGTGTCATCAGCGCAACAACCGACCCCGCAAAAAAAACGGTTATTGACATTATCCCCGCCGAGCTTAAAAGACGAAGCCTTTTCCCAGCGGGAAGGCTTGACAGAGACACCACCGGTCTTTTGATTATAACGGACGACGGTGCTTTTTCGCACAGAATTATGAGTCCCGCTCACCACGTTTTCAAATCGTATCAGGCTACCCTTTCCTACCCTATCAATGAGAACGACATAAAGAAATTAGAGGACGGAATCACCCTCGGAGACGGTACGGAGTGCCTGCCTGCAAAGGTGAAAGCCTTTACAACAAACGACGGTTTGCCTGCTGCCGAAATCTGCATAAGAGAGGGTAAATACCATCAGGTCAAGCGTATGTTTCACGCTTTGGGCAACAATGTTGAGCAGCTTCGCAGAATACAGATAGGCTCACTTAAGCTTGACACTTCACTCAAAGAGGGCGAATGCCGTGAATTGACCGAAGAAGAGCTTGAGCTCATTTTTAAAGATGAATAATAATTGACACATTATCCTGCCTTTGGATGCATAGTTTTCAATAACAGACTATGCAATGAAAGGTGAGATAATGTGTTTGTTCTTTTAAGGACTATTGAATCATCCGGCGGATTTCTGAAAAGAAAACGTCAGAAAAAAAGGATCGGAAACAGTATGCCCGTATCTGTTTCAACCGAAAACGGTATGCCTTTTTATATGCTTGATGTACTCAACGAAAAGAACGGTCCCGATTACTCTGCGATTGAAGAAAAAAGCGGTTACTATGCATCAAGAATCGTTGCGCCGAGAAGCCTTTCCCTGCCCGACAAAACCAATCTGAAACGGTTTTTGCCCGGATATTCCAACGGTATTTTTATTTTCAATACTGCTATGAAAATGATAGAAAAAGTAAATCCCGAGCCCGAAAAAATATCAGCAACCGTAATTGACCGAAATGCAGTTATGTGCGGTGAAATAGTAAGGCTTATTCCGTATGCTTCCCCTCTGAGAGTAATAACATCACGGCCCGAAAGATATGCCGCAACCTGCCAGAAAATATATGATGAATACGGCGCATCCGTTATGCTGCGCTCTTTTTATGAACCGTCTTCAAAAAAAGATATTGTTATCTGTTGCGACGGGGCAACATCGGATTCGATGAGCAACGCCGCCGTTTTTGCTTTCAAGCGCGGGATAAACGGCAAACTCCGCTTTCACGGGAGCGGAATCGCTCTTTCCGATTCACACAGAGAAGTCATCCCCGAAAATATCGATTCAACCGATTTTGCGGCTGCTGTTACAGAGCTTTGCGGAAGCACGTCATATAAGTCCGCTGCGTATTCGGATATCGAAATAAACTGCGGCAAATGCGGTGAAATTTGTCCGTCGGAATGCCTCAGATGTTACATTTCGGACAGCCCTACCTTATAACTGATACTTGACATTATTAATAATATTATATATAATATAGCGGAAAATAGAATTATAAAATAAATTATTAATCAAAAGGAGATATACCGAAATGGAAAAACAGACTGTCTTTACCCGTGAAGACTATAACAAACTCAGTGCCAGACTCAACTTGCTCAAAACCGAGGGCAGAGACGACATAGCAGAAAAAATCAAGGAAGCACGTTCACACGGCGACCTTTCCGAAAACGCCGAATATGATGAGGCGATGAACGAGCAGGCAAAGATGGAGGCTGAAATAGCCAAACTCGAAGCTGACCTGCGTTATGCAAAGATTCTTGACGAAGAAGAGCTCACAACAGAATCTATCCACATCGGTTCAAAGGTTACTCTTTACGATATGGACTTTGAAGAAGAAGTTGAATACAAAATTCTCGGCAAGAGCGATATTGAAAACGGTATCATTTCAGACCTTTCACCCGTTGGCTCGGCTATTATGGGTAAAAAGGTAGGCGACATCGCTGAAGTTCACACTCCCGGCGGTAAAACCATCAAAATGAAGGTTCTTGCAATTTCAAAATAATAAAAAATGCGGCGATGGGAATCAAGAGCAAACCGCTCCTCCTGTCGCTTTTTTAAAGAAAGGGAAACACAAATTATGGCAGAAGAAAAGATTATCAATGCCGCTCCCGAAGAGGAGCAGGTTCAGGACGTTAATGAACTCAGACAAATCAGAGTTGAAAAGCTTGAGGCTCTCCAGGCAGCAGGCAAAGACCCGTTTCAGATAACAACCGCAGAGCAGTCCATCCATAATGCAGAAATCGTTGAACGTTTCGAAGAACTCGAAAACACCGACGTTTGCATCAGCGGACGTATGATGAGCCGCCGTGATATGGGTAAGGCAAACTTCATCGATATCAGAGACCGCAGCGGAAGAATGCAGGTTTACGTCAAGATTGACGAAATCGGCGAAGAAAATTTTGCTGAATTCAAAAAGTGGGATATCGGCGATATCATCGAAGTCAAGGGCTTTGTTTTCAGAACAAGAAGAGGCGAAGTTTCCGTTCACGCAAAGGAAATCAGACTTCTCACCAAGTCACTTCTTCCCCTTCCTGAAAAATTCCACGGTCTTACCAACACCGACACACGCTACAGAAGACGTTACCTCGACCTTATTATGAACCCCGATGTAAAGGACACCTTCATCAAGCGTTCGCTCATCATCAGAGAAATCAGAAACTATCTTGATTCTCAGGGATTCATCGAGGTTGAAACACCTATTCTTGTTTCAAACGCAGGCGGTGCTGCCGCAAGACCTTTCGAAACTCACCACAACGCTCTCAATGAAGATTTCAAGCTCCGCATTTCACTTGAGCTTTATCTCAAGAGACTCATCGTAGGCGGTATGGAAAAGGTTTACGAAATCGGCAGAGTATTCAGAAACGAAGGCGTTGACACAAGACACAACCCCGAGTTCACTCTTATGGAGCTCTATCAGGCTTTCACAGACTACAACGGTATGATGGATCTTACCGAAAACCTTTACCGTCACGTTGCTCAGGCTGTTCTCGGCACAACAACCATCGCCTTCAACGGCGTTGAAATGGATCTCGGCAAACCCTTTGAGAGAATCACAATGGTTGATGCAGTCAAGAAATATGCAGGCATCGACTGGAACAAAGTTGAAACTCTTGAAGATGCAAGAGCACTTGCCGATAAGCATCACATTGAATATGAAAAGAGACACGGCAAGGGCGACATCCTTGCAATGTTCTTTGAAGAATATGCAGAGGAGCATCTCATTCAGCCCACATTTGTTATGGACCATCCCATTGAGATTTCTCCCCTCACAAAGAAGAAGCCCGAAGACCCCAACTATGTTGAGCGCTTCGAGTTCTTTATGAACGGCTGGGAAATGGCAAACGCTTATTCCGAGCTTAATGACCCCATCGACCAGAGAGAGCGCTTCAAAGCTCAGGAAGCTCAGCTTGCTCAGGGCGATGACGAAGCAAACACAACAGACGAAGATTTCCTTATGGCACTTGAATACGGTATGCCCCCCACAGGCGGTATCGGCTTCGGCATCGACAGAATGTGTATGCTGCTTACCGACTCACAGGCAATCAGAGACGTGCTTCTCTTCCCCACAATGAAGAGCATCGACTGATATGAAAATATCCGTAGCGCTTGCCGCATATAAAGGTGAGCAATATATAGCCGCGCAGCTTGAATCCATCCTTCGGCAGCTCGGCGAAAACGACGAGGTTATTGTTTCGGACGATTATCCCGCAGGCGAAACTCGGGATATCGTTCTGAAAATGGCATCGGCGGACAAAAGAATACGCTATATTGAGGGTCCGGGCAAAGGCGTTGTCAAAAACTTCGAAAACGCAATTCTCAACTGCACGGGAGATGTTATTTTCCTGAGCGACCAGGATGATGTATGGCTCCCCGACAAAGTTGAATGCGTTATGAACAAAATCCGAAACGGTGCACAGCTTGTTCTGCACGATGCATCCGTAACGGATGCCGACCTCAATATCACAGACGAATCATATTTCTCTTCACACGGCTCAAACACATCGTTTTTCGGAAATCTTGCCAGAAATTCATTTGTAGGATGCTGTATGGCATTCACCCGTGAGCTTATGCTTGAGGTGCTCCCCTTCCCCGAAAAACTCCCGATGCACGACTGGTGGATTGCACTTGTTGCCCTGAAGAAGAAAAGAAAAACCGTTATGCTCCGTAAACCTCTTATTCTTTGGCGCAGGCACGGCAGCAATGTTACCGGAGGTAAGACCTCTCCCGTTCAAAAGGTAATGTGGCGGTTAAAAATGATTTCGTCCCTGGCGGGGATAAAATAATTTCCAATATGTGCCTTGGAAAGGAAAAACACAATGAATAAAAAAATAACCGGTTGCATTGTAACCTACAATAACATTGCCACCATTGACAATGCTCTTGGTTCACTTTTAAAATGCACCGAAGTTCCGTTCAGACTGTATGTTGTTGACAACGGTTCAACGGACGGAACGATTGAACATATAGAAAAAAACTATCCCGAAGTGACTCTTATAAAAAGCGGAGGAAATATCGGATTCGGCGCAGGTCACAACTTCATTCTTGACAAACTCGATTCCGATTATCACGCAATCATCAACCCCGATATCATTGTAAGGGACGATGTTATTGCAAAGCTTGCCGGATTTCTTGATGACAATTCCGACATCGGTATGGCATCTCCCGAAATAAGATTCCCTGACGGAAGACTTCAGATACTCGGCAAAAAGAATCCCTCTCCTGCATTTCTCGTCGCGAGCAGACTCAGAGGCAACGGAGAACCGGGTAAATTGCTGAGAAAATACGCAATGCTCGACTGTGACCTTTCAAAGCCGACGGATATTGAAAATGCAACCGGCTGCTTTATGTTTATCAGAACAAGCCTTTTCAAAGAAATCGGCGGATTTGACAGCCGCTATTTTATGTATTTTGAGGATTGCGACCTCACCCGCGAAGTCAATCAAAGAAGCCGTGCGGTCTACTATCCCGGTGCAACGGTTTTCCACGAATGGGGACGCGAATCAAAAAAGAACTTCAATCTCAAGCTTATTCAAATCAAATCTATGATAAGTTATTTCAAAAAATGGGGTTTGAAATAATATAAGGAATTACAGTTATGAAATACATAAAGAACTTTTATAAGTACCGATTCCTTCTTATGGAAATCGTAAGAAAAAACATTAAACTGCAGTACAGAAACTCCGTTCTCGGCATTTTCTGGACATTCCTTCAGCCTCTTTTGACAACTATAATTCTTGTTGTTGTTTTCGGCGGAGTTTTTGGCGGAAAACGTGCGGGAGTTGTGAATTATCCGATTTATCTTCTCTGCGGACGACTGATTTTTGAATTTTTCACCCAGTCCACCAAGAGAGCTATGCGCTCAATCCGAAACAGCGCTTCGGTTATCAAAAAGGTTTATGTTCCAAAGTATATCTATCCCCTGTCAAATATAATAGCTAACTTCGTGACTTTTCTTATCTCCCTTACGGTTCTTGTTTGTTTTATGGTATTTTTCTACTTTTTCTCAGACGAACCGCCCCACATTACCCCGTATATTTTCCTTTCGCCTATACCTATTCTGGTACTTCTTTTAGTAAGCATCGGTGTTGGCCTTATTCTTTCCACTCTTGAAGTTTTCTTCAAGGATGTTGAGTATCTTTATGAGGTTTTCTGCACACTCCTTTTCTACCTTACCCCGATTTTCTATCAGGTCGAGCAGCTTAATATCAAGAGCGAAATTTTCAAAATGGCACTTATGGCAAACCCGCTCTATTCGATTACCCAGATGTTCAGAAGCTGTGTGCTTTACGGCGAAATGTTCAATATGAACCATCTTCTTTATTCTCTTGCTTTCGGAATAATAACCGTCACCATCGGTCTTATTGCTTTCTATAAGAAGCAGGATAAATTCATTCTTCATATTTAAAGGAGAATAAACTATGGCAAAACCCGCAATTGTTGTTGAAAATATGAGTATGCTGTTCAACCTCAACAAAGAAAAGGTTGATAATATCAAAGAATATTTTATAAAGCTTGTCACCAGAAAGCTTCACTTCACCGAATTCTGGGCACTTCAGGATATCAGTTTTACTGTCGAAAAAGGTGACAGAGTCGGCGTGCTCGGCTTTAACGGAGCAGGCAAATCGACGCTTCTCAAAGTTATAGCAGGCGTGCTTAAACCCACAAAGGGCAGCGTTAAAGTCAGCGGCGTTATTGCGCCTATGCTTGAACTCGGCGCAGGCTTCGATATGAACTATTCGGGAAAAGAAAACATTTTTCTTTACGGCGCAACAATGGGTTATTCCAGAAAGTTCATTGAAGAAAAATATAACGAAATCGTTGAATTTTCGGAGCTCGGCGATTTTATCGATGTTCCCGTTAAAAACTATTCTTCGGGGATGAGAGCAAGACTCGGTTTTGCTATCGCAACGGCTGTCGAACCCGAAATACTCATTCTTGACGAGGTTTTATCGGTAGGTGATGCAAAATTCAGACAAAAGAGCGAAGCAAAAATCCGCTCAATGTTTGACAAAGGAATAACCGTTCTTTTCGTTTCTCACAGCACTCAGCAGGTGCTTAACATCTGCAACAAAGCAATTATTCTTGAAAAAGGCAAATTGATTGCACAGGGTGACGCAAAAGAAATATGCGATAAATATAACCAGATGGTTAAAGGAGTAAATAAATAACAAACTGAAAGGATTTGATAAATATGGTTTTTGCAGCAGTATTTGCAGGCGGCATAGGCAGCCGTATGGGCAATTCCGACACACCCAAGCAGTATCTTGAGCTTGGCGGTAAACCCGTTATTATTCACACCATTGAAAAATTCTTTATTAACGATAAAATAGACGAGATTCTTGTGCTCTGCCCCAAAGCTTGGGTTGCACACACCCAGGATTTAATCAAAAAGCACCTTCCTGAAGGCAAGAAGGTAACCGTTATTCCCGGCGGTGCAACAAGAAACGGTACACTTGAAAACGCCCTCGCTTATATTGAAGAAAACTTTGAAACAAACGAAGAAACCGTTATCGTTACACACGACGCAGTAAGACCTTTCCTCACTCACAGAATAATCGAAGAAAATGTTGAGGCTGCTCTTAAATACGGTGCTTGCGATACAGTTATCCCCGCAACAGACACAATCGTCGAAAGTGCTGACGGAAAAATGATCACCTCAATCCCCGACCGCACAAGAATGTTCCAGGGTCAGACTCCCCAGTCATTCAGACTCAAGGAACTTGAAAGAGTTCTCGCAAGCCTCACCGAGGAAGAAAAAGCAATCCTTACCGATGCTTGCAAAATCTTCTCCATAAAAAACAAAGATGTATTTATGGTTGAAGGCGAAGTGTTCAACATCAAAATCACCTATCCGTACGATATGAAAGTGGCCAACACGCTTCTGAAAGGCAAGGAATAAGATGATTAATACTGTTTACAGACTCATTGCACCGGGTATGATTGATGTCGCCTGCACTGAGCCGGATATAAAAAACAAGGTTATTCTCCGACCGCTTTATCTTTCAATCTGCAAAGCGGACCAGCGTTATTATCTCGGCAACAGAAGCCGCGAAGTGCTTAAAGCCAAGCTTCCTATGGCACTCATTCACGAATGCTGTGCAACTGTTGTTTTTGACCTGACAGGCACATTCAAGACTGGTGAGATAGTCGTTCCCGTGCCTAACACTCCTATGGAAGAGGATGATGTTATTGCCGAGAACTACCGCCTTTCAAGCCGATTCTGCTCAAGCGGATATGACGGATTCCTCAGGGATTATATCGACATTTCTCCCGACAGACTCGTAAGAGTGCCCGACAGCGTTGACCCGAGAGTCGCTTCGTTTGCAGAGCTTATCAGCGTTGCTGTTCACGCAGTACGCCGATTTGAAAGATTCTCACATTCAAGAAAAAACTCAATCGGTATATGGGGCGACGGCAACGTAGGCTTCATAACCGCACTTATCCTCAAAGCACTCTATCCCGATACCAAACTCTATATATTCGGTACGGTTTACGAAAAGCTCGGATATTTCACCTTCGCAGACGGTGCATACCACGTTGACCATGTTCCCGAAGGACTTAAGGTAGACCACGCATTCGAATGCGTCGGAGGCGAAGGCTCACGCTTTGCACTCGCTCAGATTATTGACCTTATCAATCCCGAAGGCTCCGTAGGTCTTATGGGCGTAAGCGAAAGATTCGTTGACATTAACACAAGAATGGTGCTCGAAAGAGGTCTTTGCCTTTTCGGTTCAAGCCGAAGCGGTGTTGAGGATTTCCAAATGACAATGGATATTCTTGAAGAAAACCCAAAAATCGCATCATATCTTGAAAATCTTATAGGTCAGGTTGCCGAGATTAATACTATTGCCGATATCCATTCGGCGTTTGCCCAGGATATCAGCCGCAACTTCGGCAAAACCGTTTTGAAATGGAATAAATAATTATGAAATATAAAGTATCTGTTATCGTACCCTGCTATAACAGCGAAAAATTTCTTAAAGAAACTCTTGACAATCTCCTTGGGCAAACACTCAAGGAGATTCAAATTATTACGGTTAATGACGGCTCAACCGATTCAACCTCCGATATCATAGCGGAATACGCATCAAAAGACAGCCGTGTTCTTTCTGTCAATCAGGAAAATGCAGGTGTTTCCGCCGCAAGAAACAACGGAATCGAGCGCGCCGAAGGAAAATATACAATGTTCCTTGACAGTGACGACCTTTTCAGCAAAAACGCGCTTGAAGCGATGTATAATGCACTCGAAGAAGAGAATGCCGACCTTGCGATTTGCAGGACGGTAAGCTTCGGTTTCGGCGGTGGACAGTTTAACCCGATTGTCGATTCTTTTGTCAGTGAAAAAAACATTGATTGCTATGACAGACGTCTGCTCTGGAATTTTATAGTCAGCAACAAATGCTACCGCACATCACTCCTCAAGCAAAGCGGAGTGTGTTTCCCTCCCTTGCGTTACAGCGAGGACGGAGCGTTTTTTATGCAGTTCATCCATAAGACTATGCCGAAAATAATCGGCGTATACGATGCTGTGTTTAAGTACAGAAAGCATCAACCGAGTGAAGGTCTGAGCGTTACTCAACGCTGCGAGCTCGGTTTGGTCAAGGATTTTTCAGCTTCTCACGAGTTGATTTATGATGCGGTCAGACAGTCCTTCGGAGATGAAATTTCGGAAGAAAACAAAAACTACCTCAGCGAAATTCTTTGCAAAAAATTCACGGCACTGATTAATGAATTTTACCGTTCGTTATGGAGTGCCGATGACGAAACTCTTGATTGCATAAAATCCGTTGCACTTGATGCAATGGCAAGAATGACCGATGAAACAAAAAAGAAGTGCAGTAATGTTATAAAAGACATCGGCGAGCCTCTTTTTTCAAAGAAAGAAATTGCCCGAAAACCTTTTGTCAGCGTTATTGTCAAAAATCCTTCAGAGAAATTTATTCAGTCGCTTTACGCACAGACAATGCCCGTTTTTGAGCTTATAACAGCCGAAAATAAAGCCTTGCAAACACACGAAAACATTTCTTTCCTTCCCTTGAAAGACTTTCGTTCTGCAGCCAAAAAGGCGGCAAAGGGTAAAATCACCGTCACACTCAATGGCAACAATGCACTCGATATGAGATTCCTCAAGGTCGTTTCTCTTCTCAAGCGAAGCAAAAAATTCGGAATTCTTCCCGATTTTGTCATTAAGCTCGGAGCAATGGCATTTCTCAGAATAAAAAAATAACGGAGTTTTAATTTTGAAAAAACTTTTCTACTTTTTATATGCTATCTTTTTCAATATGAGCGGGCTGCTGTTTCCGATCAAGAAAAACAGAATAGCTTTTGTTGCACCGCATCACGGAGGAGAAGCAGATTCGCTCGGAATCCTGCGTTCATATGCAGAGAAAAAAGGCGGATATGACATCGTTACGATATCCACATCTGACCTGAAAATCGATTCATCGTCTGTCGGAAATATGATTTCTTCTGCAATAAAAGCTATCGGATTTTTCACAGTGAAAGCCAAAGCACTCGCAACGGCAAAATATGTTTTTCTCAACGACAATTTTATGCCTATGGCTTCTCTGAAATTCAGAGAAGAGGCTGTTATAACTCAACTTTGGCACGCTGAAGGAGCATTTAAGAAATTCGGTCTTTCCGCGCCGCTGACAGATGATGTGAGAGCACGCGAAAAGAGATGCTCCGAAAAGCTTACATATGTTGTCTGTTCGTCAAAAAATGTTGTGTCTGTTTATGCCGAAGCATTCGGTGTTGACGAAAGCAAGATTCTCACTCTCGGCACTCCGAGAATCGATATGCTCCTTTGCGGACGTGACGCAAATAAAATAAGAGCAGATTTTGACAAAAAGCATCCCGAATGCAAGGGCAAAAAGCTTGTGCTTTACGCTCCCACATTCCGTGACGACCCCGAAACCGATAAAAACATTATCACTAACATAGATGTTGATTTGTTTAACAGCGAGCTCGGCGAAGAATACAGTCTTATCATAAAGCTCCATCCGCAGATTCATTCAGGCAAGGCGGTTAAAGGCACTGTTGACGTTACCGAAGGACACGACATAAATGACCTGACTCTTATCTGTGACGTACTGATAACCGACTATTCCTCCGTATGTATGGACTTCACCCTGCTTTCTAAACCCTGCATATTTTTCGCATTCGACCTTGAAGCTTACGAAAAAGAGCGTTCATTTTATTTTGATTACGAAAGCTATGTCCCCGGCCCCGTTATCAAAGACTTTCCTTCAATTATTGAAGAAATAAAAAATCCCCGAAAGGACGAAGAAAAACTTCGCACCTTCAGAGATTTTAATTTTGATTATATTGACTGCAACAACACAGAAAGAATTTTCAACAGAATTATTTCATCCAATCCTCAATAATCTTAACAATTCTTTCGGTTGAGTGACCATCACAAGCACTGAGCTGTCTGTTTCTGAATTCATTGATTCGGTCAACGGGCGGCTTTTCTTTTGTCTGTCTGACGGCCGAAAGCAAATTCTTGCTTTCGGTAACAAGCAAACCCGGCAAATCATCGGGGAATTTTAGATAGAATCCTCTCTCATATTCCTTATAATCGGGGCAATAAAACACAGTCGGCACATCAAGCAGACAGGCATCATATATAACGGAGGAATAGTCCGTTATGATAACATCGCTTGCCGCCGTAAGCTCAAGGGTTGATTCATCCGAAAGGTCATATATATTATTGTATATACCGTCAATAAGAGAATAAGCCATCAGCGGATGACGGCGGATAATAAAGATTTCGTCATCCGAAAAAGATTTGCTGAGTGCACCCCAATCAATTTCGGGGTTATAAATAATTCTTTCTCCGTCACGCTCACGGAAAGTCGGGCAGTAAAGATAAATGCGTTTGCCTTTGAATTCGGGGTGCCTTTTCAAAACAGCTTCTCTCATTTTTTCGACATCGTTGAAAAGTCTGTCCGTTCTCGGCAGACCGACGGGAAGGCAGATATCCTCGCTCACTCCGAACGCACCCGCATAAAATTTTCGGCATTCCTCACCCGTCACCGCAACGGCGCTGTATTGCGAATGAGTTGCTCTCTCCTGCTCTTTTGTGAGCTTTGACGGCGCATCGAGTCCAAACATCTTGAACGCACCGCAGGCGTGCCATATCTGAAATATCTTCTGCTCTTTTCTGAATTTTGTGTAGCGGGAATAGCGCAGATAATCATCCGTTACAATAACCTTGCTTGTCAGAAGATAAAACAGTGCTTTTAAGCTGAGCCTATGAGAATGAGGAAGCATATGGGCAAAAATCATTTTATCCGCATTGAGCAAATCGTAAACAGCCTTTGCGTTATCGAGCAGTTTGCCGTCAGCACGGATTGTAAAAAACAAAACTCTGTTTTTCAGCGGCAGCAGTTTGCAAAGCAAACACCAGACTTTATAAGTTAAGCCTATAAGTTTCTGCCCGATTTTGTTTGCAAGCAATTTTTTTATCAGATTTTTCATTTTAAAATCTCCGATTTCACACAACATATAAGTAAAAATCCCGTCTGCGAAAGCAAACGGGATTTATTGGCTGGGGAATAGGGATTCGAACCCCAACAAACAGAGTCAGAGTCTGTCGTGCTACCGTTACACTATTCCCCAATGTAACTCGCAACTGGGCTACGGATATATATTATACACACTTGTGCGGAAAAGTCAACACTTTTTTAAAAAAAACTTAAAATTTTTTCAAGTTATTTTTTCTATTGTAAATTGACGGTAATTATATTAAAATATGTGGTGTAATAAAAAATAATATGGAGATTTTGCAATGAAAAATCTTTTTGTAAACAAGGCATGGCAGAAGCTGATCGGTCTGTTTTATAAAATATGGTGTGCATTCTGCAAGCTTTTTCCTTTAAAAAACAGAGCTTTGTTTTTTACGATAAGAGCTGACGGAAGGCTGCTTGAAAATGCAAGAGCTGTTTATGACATGCTTGATGAAGAAAAAATGATTTTTGCACACATGCTGCCGCATTCGCACACGGTTGGCTTCAAGGCTCTTTTTTATCTTCTTACAAGCAAGGTTATTGTAACCGATGACTACCTGCGTTATTCACGCTACACAAGCTTCAGAAAAGAGCAGAAGATATTTCAGATATGGCATGCCGCAGGTGCGTTCAAAATGTTCGGGCTCGATGCACCCTCAAAGCTCACAACGGAGCAGGAGAGGGCTACTCATGCACAGTACAGTGCGGTTGCCGTAACGGGTGAAGAATGCCGCAAAATCTATGCGGATGCATTCGGAATCAGTGAGGATATCTGCCTTGCAGTCGGTCTTCCGAGAACAGACAGGCTTTTCACCGATAAGGATATAATGAGAAATGCTGTTTACGGCAGACATCCCGATTTCAGGAATAAACATATTTATCTGTATTGCCCCACTTTCCGTGAGCGTGACGGAGAAAGAATTGCATATGACCCGAAGATTGATTGGAATGAGCTGAGCAGTTCGCTTAAGGAGGATGAAATCTTTATTATCCGACGACATCCCCTGATGGATTATCCGTTTATTCATAATACATATAATAATATATATGACCTTTCGGATGAATCCACGCTTGAGCTGACAGCGGCAAGCGATGCTATCATAACGGATTATTCTTCGGT
>JAZSLR010000111.1:0-2769 GCA_045535475.1 Acutalibacteraceae bacterium
TATTTCATCAAAATTCTTGCTGATAAGCTCAACCGCTTCCATTATTTCGGGCTCAATCTCGTTTTTCTCAAACTTCGATTTTGTGAAAGCATAAATATCAACGAAATAATCTTTGTAATACTCCGCCCAAGTGTCATAAACGGGATTATCGTATTTGCCGAACTTGTCGTTATGCACGCTTTGTGCGTTCATAAGAGCATCAATAATGCTGTTCCTGAGCCGTTTCCGTGACGGAACAAACGCAAGATATTTGCTCTTTCCGCTTATTCCTTTTATATAATCCATACCGAGATAAACGGTGTCATTTTCACGGTGTAGAAAATATGTTTTGGGAACTTTATATGAAACCTTTGGAGAGAGAAAATCAAGCATATCCTTCTCTTTGTAAATTGCTTCATAGAATTTGCTCGTTTTGACGGCAATTTCATAAGGCTCGGTTGTGATTTTTACAAGATAAACACTACCGCTTGCACCCTTGCCGACAGCACGGATTTGCTTGACCTTCGTGTTCATTTGCTTTTCAACAACCGATTTGATTAAATCTGTATTCATAGAAAATATCCTTTTATATCAAAATAAATCCCATCAGCAGACCGCCTGCGAAGCCGGAGATATGCTCCCATGCGGTTGCTTTGCCCATAAACATTCCGCCGACTGTGTAAATTGCCAGAACTATCAACGCAATCGCAGGTACGGGCGAAAAGAAAACCGTTCCATTTTTAACAGCAAGCATAACAAATACGGCAATCAGACCGTAAATTCCCGTTGATGCACCTTCGCCCTCGTGGAGTTTAAAGACAAACGCCATATACAGACCCGATATGAACGCAGAACCGATAAAACAGAGTGCGGTTTTTAACGAGCCGAGCTGTGATTCAACGGCATAGCCAACAATGAGAGTTGCGGTTATATTTGAAATGATGTGCCACATTCCTATATGGAGAAGCGATGACGATACCAATCGCCATACTTGTCCTTTTTTGATTTTCTTTTCAGACAGATGTAAAGCGTGGTTTATGTAGCCTTTGTTGTGTCCCGACCACAGTTTTTCTTTAAGTGTTACCGACGCTGTTTTGGGGATTATGATAAAGTTATCAAGTATGAAGATTACAAAAATCAACGCACAAAAAGTTATTGTAAATATCGGCATATTCATTCTCCTTCATAGCTTCAAATGTTTTTTTCAACCACTCAACAGACTGCTTCAATCCGTCAACAGTCTTTGTTTCCAAAACCATATGGCAGTTTTGTTTGTTGGCAAGACTGATATTTTTTTCAATATCCATTTCACCCGTACCGAGTGCGAGATGATTTTTCTTGTCCTCTGCATCGTGCAGATGAATATGATGCAAGCGGTCTTTGTGTTTCATAATGAATTCTTCGTCCGTTCCGCCAATGCCGTGATTATGTCCCACATCAAAAGTCAGGGCAAAAGCCTTGCTTTCCAAAAGCAGTTCAATGGCTTCTTTTTGATAATTCTCATAGCCATCGCAGTTTTCAATGCAGATTTTAATATTGGCATCACCGATAGCGTTTTCACACATATTTCTGAACGCAATAATACTTTTGAGATACTGCTCTTTGTACTCCGAGAAAAGATAAACTTTTCTGTCGGGAAGGGTGAAATAAACACCTCTTGCCATGTGCATATTAACTACTCTGACACCAAGCTGTTTTGCAATTTTAATTGTGTCGGCAACGGTTTTTGTGTAAGCTTCTGCAACATAAGGGTTGAAATCGCTGACGTTCAGATTCTCATCAAGGTGAATGGTGTAGTAAATGCCGTGTTTGTTGGCAACACTCTTGAAATATTCAACATCAATTTTATCAAGCTGATATTGCGGCATATTCATATTTAGTTCAATGAAATCAAGTCCTAATTCTGCACACAGCTTTGCACAATCTTCAAGTGTGCTTGTTTCAATCAATGTGGGCATACCGTAGTTTGTCAGTTTCATAATTCACCTCTGTCGGGCGTAATCTTTAAATTCTTTGTTTATCTTACTGAAAGAAAATTTTGCGATTTCTTTTAATGAATATGATTCCATAAGATGCTCGATAAACCGACAACCGAGATAATATCCGACGTCGGAATAGCCGTTATATGAACACCAATCTCCGAAAAAGTCCTGAACACTTTCCTTGGCGTCAAGACGGCGGAGATATTCTTTTTTGATTTCGGTTTCGTTTTCACGGCACCAATCAAGCCAACCGTTTTTATCCTTATGCCAGAAGTCATTATCACCGCAAAGAATATGCTCACAAACCATAGCGACCCCTTCTTGATAAAGTTGCTGTATGGCTTTTCTTCGTTTTGTGAAATCGGGGATATACAAATGCCCATTCATTTTATGCCACAAGTGACCGATTTCGTGCAGAATCAAGGCACGCATATTTGTTTCGTCGCCCCAATCCAGCTCGATAATTTTCTCAATTCCGAGAAGAACGGTGTTTTTGCCGTCAAGCGTAGTTGCCCAACCTGCACCGTTGCAAAGTCCGAGATACAGAATGATATTTATATCAGGTTCTGAATCGAAAAGCTTTGAAAGATTAGCATTCAGAGTATCGACAACAATCTGAAAATTCTTGCTCACGAAATCAATCTTATCTACATTCAATGCGGCTTCAAGAACGGGAAGAACATCCTTTTTGAAATCATAATCTTTTGCATCGTTTTCACATTTTGACGGCAATTCTTTTGATATTTCGCCTGCATATTTTCTCCAAACGGACATATCAAAACCGTTTTGGAAAAGCATTTTTATATTA
>JAZSLR010000063.1:0-2600 GCA_045535475.1 Acutalibacteraceae bacterium
CACACTCTGCAACTCTGTCTACCCTCTGGTTGAATTCGGATTCAAGGAACGTTCCGAATCTGTGTATCGTAAATTGCAGATTCTTGTTGCCGAAGGTCTGACTCCGATTGTTGCACATCCCGAAAGATATGCTTTTGTTGCCGAAAACGGTTCTGCTCCGTTGATGCTCAAAAAAATGGGATGTCTGTTGCAGGTGAATAAGGGAAGCCTGAAAAACAAATTCGGCGACAATGCTTACGCCGTTTCGCAGGCTCATATTATCAGAGAGGTTGCGGATTTTGTTGCAAGCGACGCACACAGTCCGTATGTCAGAACCCCATATCTTGCGGATGTTCATGAAATTATCTGCGATCTCCATTCCGTGCAATATGCAGATCAGCTTCTGAGCATCAATCCGGGAAAAATTCTCAAAAACGAAAAAATCAAATAATTATAAGGTGAACAGAATGAAAGCGTTTAAAGTAGTTGTCGTAATTGCGTTTGTATTTATATCACTCGCCTCGGCGGCGGTGTTTATAAGCGAAAAAATCAGTGCAGATAAAACAATACCCCAAATTACTCTTGAAGAAGATATGATAGAGGTCAGCCTCAAGGCAACCGACGAAGAGCTGCTCAAAGGCGTTACTGCATATGACGAAAAAGACAAGGACCTCACTGATAAAATTATAATCGAATCAATTTCCCGATTCACAGAAAAAGGCGTATGCAAAGTTATCTATGCCGTTTGCGACAGCAACAACAACGTTGCCAAAGCAACAAGAATGATCAGATACAAGGGTTATGAATCACCCAAATTCAAGGTTATCGACAATCTTTGCTTCTCCCTTTATGAGCATATTGATATCAGCAAACATATAACCGCTAATGACAGTCTGGAAGGCAATATAACCTCAAAAATAGTTATTACTTCCGATGATTATTCAACCTCCGTTGCAGGTGCTTTCTCACTCAATGTTTCGGTAACAAACAACAAAGGTGATGCTTCAACTATCAAACTCCCTCTCATCGTTGAAGATGTTCCTCTTTCCGCTCCCAAAATCGAACTCAAGGAATATCTTGTTTACACCAAGAAGGGTAAGACAGTAGATTTCAAATCCTATATTGTTGATGCTCTTGATTTTCAGGAGTTAAGCCTTAAAGAACAGGTAACGGTTGAATCCAAGGTGGATTTCAATAAGCCCGGCACATACAATGTTCACTATTATGTTACGGATAGCCTCGGAGTCAGAGGACACAGTGTTCTGACCGTTATTGTTGGAGAATGATAAAATATGAAAAAAAATAAAATCACAATTGAATTATACAGCCTGCTGAAGGATATTGTAAAAAACATCTGGGTTGTTATTCTTTGCGCGCTTATCGGTGCAATGGGCTTTTTCCTTGTTACCCATGCGGCATATGAGCCTATGTATACTTCAACAGCAACTCTTACCGTTCTCAACAGCGGTTCAGTTACTGCTTCATACTCAACATATACAATCTCAACCGAAAAAGCCAATGTTCTCGTTAATGTTTTTACAGAGCCTACGATTAAAGAGTGTGCCGCAGATTATCTCGAAGTCGACAGATTTGACGGTACCATTTCCGCAAAGGTTCTTGACCAGACAAACTTCATCGAACTCAAAGTTACATCGGATCATCCCGAAAAAGCATATAAGCTTCTCAATGCGGTAATCAAATCGCATCACAAAGTCTCAAATAAAATTTTTAAAAATGCAGGCATTGCCGTTATCAGCAACCCCACCGTACCGAGCGGCCCGTCAAACTATATTTCAAATTCAGATCGCGGCTTGGTTGTTATGGCATTTGCCACACTGTCACTTGCGCTGATTATCGCTCTGTCACTTATGCGAAACACAGTGAAAAAAGAAACAGATTTTGATGATAAAATCGAATCAAAGCTTATTGGCTCAATCGCCCACGAAGACAAACGAATGTCTTTCAAGGATATAAGACAGAAAAAGAAAAAAGGTCTGCTTATTCACAGCAACGCATATATAAGCCTGCGATTCACCGAGAATTTCCATAAGATTGCCGCCAAACTCGAACACAGCAAAAACCGACTGAACGAAAAAGTTTTTGCAATCACAAGTGTAGCGGAAAACGAAGGTAAATCCACCTGCGCGGCAAACATTGCGGTTTCTCTTGCCGACAGAGGCAACAAGGTTATGCTTTTGGACCTTGACTTTAAGAAACCCGCTCTCTATAAAATTTTCAGCGAAGAATCAATAGAAAACGGCGAAATTTCAGACTTGCTTGCAAAAAAAGTTGCTTTTGAAGATTTCTCCTTCAGACAGTTCAAGAAAACTTCTCTTTCTCTTGCGGTCAACACAAAAGCTGATTCCGAATACCGTGATTTTATTGAAGACGGAAGCATTTCGGAGCTGATAGAAAAACTCAAAGCAGAGTATGATTTCATTATCATCGATACTGCACCTCTTTCTCTCGATTCAACCGTTACTGACATTATAAATATGGTTGATAAAACAGTTCTGATCGTGAGAACCGACACAGTTCCCGTAAACGTTCTGAATGACTCTATTTCAACAATCAGTAAAATCAGCTCAAACCTTGCAGGTTGCATTCTCAATGATGTTCAT
>JAZSLR010000070.1:0-18720 GCA_045535475.1 Acutalibacteraceae bacterium
GATATCGACACCGCCGCACTTGGCAACTTTAAGAAAGCCGTCCTCATCAACAGCTGTAACAACAAGACCTATCTGGTCAAGATGAGCATCAAGAAGGATGTGAACATCCCCATCGCCCACCGTTCCCGTAACACTTCCGAGAGGGTCGGTTTTTACGGGCATATATTTTCCAAGAAGCTCCGAAGCGACTTGTGCCGCCTTGTTTTCCGCACCCGAAACGCCCTTTGCACCGCAAAGCTTTTCAAGGAGTGCGCAAACTTCAGAATAATTATTCATTCAACTTACTTCCTAACCGAATCAGATAACTTTTACACCGCCCTCGGGACGGATATTGAGAACATAGCAGGATTTTTCACCGAAAACAGCGCAGATTTTTGTTTTGAATTCATCAAGGCAATCCATAGGAACAAACGCCTGAATTGTGCCTGCAAAGCCGCCGCCGTGGACTCTCCACGCACCCTTACCCGCAAGAATTTCCTGACACATCGCAAGCGCAAGGCTTACGGGCTGGCTTGAAGGTGCTGCGCAGGTGTAGACATTCTGATTATACATATATGATGAGAAACCGCTTTCAATAATAAGAGCCTTGAACGCTTCAAAATCGCCGTTTCTGAGCGCTACGGACTGCTTTTCGACTCTTATATTTTCATTGTAAAAATGCATTGCACGAAGAACGGCTCTGTCGCCCGTAACATCACGGATAACCGAGATATTCTTTTCAAATTCTTTTTGGTCAACATCGCGAAGAACGTTCTTGCCAAACTTTGAAGCAACGTTTTCCATTTCTTTTCTTACCGCAGCATATTCATCGGTAAGGTCTGCATGGTTTCCGCCCGTATCAACAATGCAAAGAGCGTGTCCGCAAGCACCGAAATCAAACTCAAGCTTTTCGATAACGGGTGCGGCAGGGTCATTGAAATCTATTCTTACAAAGCCGCCGACCGAGCAAGCCATCTGGTCCATAAGTCCGCAGGGTTTGCCAAAATATTCGTTTTCCGCGAACTGAGCAATCTGTGCAATTTCAACGGCGCTTACCTTGCCGTCGTTATAAAGATGGTTAAGAATTGTTCCGATAAGAACTTCGAATGCCGCAGATGACGAAAGACCCGAGCCCGAAAGAACATCTGAAGCCGTCACGGCATCAAATCCGCCGATATTATAGCCTCTGTTTTTGAATGCGGCGCAGACACCTCTGATAAGCGACTCGGACTTGCCTCTTTCAGACGGCATAACGCCGAGATTGCCAAGGTCAACGGCATCAATCTTATAGCCTTCGGACTTGACTCTTACAATATTTTCGTCATTCTTGCCTACTGCCGCAACAGCGTCAAGGTTAACGCTTGCAGCAAGAACACAACCGTGATTATGGTCGGTATGGTTGCCGCAGACCTCGGTTCTGCCGGGTGCGCTGAACATTGAAATTTCTCTGTCTGAGCCAAAAAACCCCTCGAAGTTTGTAATGATTCCCGAATATCTTGACTTCTGAGTTTCAACATCCTCTGCCTTATAGTTTTTTGCAAGTACACCGTCAAATTCCGAGGTGCAAAGTTTTTCTTTGAGAACCGAAGTTTTAAACATCTTTTTTATTTCCTTTCTTTTTGTTATCGTTTTTATTTTTGATAAATTCAACCGTTTTTTCAACAGTTATCCATATTCCGTTTATGAAAATCACGGAAATACCCGTGAAGAACAGAATCAGCATAATCGGCACAAGGAATCCGCCCGAAAGCGGGTCAAAAACATTGCGGCCGACGAATGTATATGAAATCAGTCTTGGCATAAATCCGATAACGGAAAACAAAATAAACTTAAGATATCCGAAATCGAACGAACCGTAGATACCCGAAATGCTGTTTACGGGTACGCCGGGAATAAGCCTGAGCGCAACCAGCAAGGCGGAATTACCCTTTCCATCCTGCTGAATAAGCTTCCTGAGTGTGTCTGTTTTCGAAATAATCTTCCAAGCATTACCTGCACCGAAGCGTCTGCCCCAGAAATACCTCACGGTCAGCAAAACCGCAAAGCCGATGATGTTGACGGGTATTGCAAAATACATCGGCAGAACCGCACCCGTCAGAAAGCAGACGGTTGAGGTCGGATAAATCGGAATAACGCTTTTTACGGCAAAAAGCAACAGAATTGCGAGGGCAAAAAGCCACGCAATATCGATATTCAATATAAGCTCCTCAAGGTCGGCAAGGGAACGCTTTATCTGAGCGTACCACTGCCATAATCCTTCGTGTTCGAGGGAGAGAAGCAAAACAAACACGGCGAAGGAAAGCAAAATCAATATTAATCCGCCAAAAAGCAGAAGTAATTTTGGTTTCTTTGTCTTTTTCAAAAACTCACCGCTGTTCTATTTTTTGTTTAACCGTCGATATTCAGATTGTATTTTTTGATAACCGACGGGCAGAAATGCGCATAGCAGAATATATCAAGGAATTCATATGCCGAAATCAGCACAAGCTGAAGTGCAAATTTCAGGTCGTGACCCTTGAATTGCTTAAGAACATCAACAATATCTTTCTTTGCGATATCGTAGGTTCTTGCAGTCTGTGAAAAATATTTTCTTGAAAATCCTTTCCAAAGGAAATAGGCTCTTACCGCCTTAAGCTCCTTTGACGGTATTTTCGAAAAATTAGGCTTTGGCGAATAGTAAAACTGAACGTTGGTATATTCCCTGAATGTTTTGGGCGGAATATATTTCCCGCTTGCAACAAGCATATCATAAAGTTCGCTTCCCGGTCCCGGCATAAAGAAGAAAAACGTTCTCTGCGTGGCGGGAATATCCATTGCCATATTTATTGTGTCTCTCAACTGCTCTTCCGTTTCATCGGGAAAACCTATTATAAAGTTTGCAAGGGTGATGATTTCAGCTTCCCTGCACATTTCAAATGTCTGCTTGATTTTATCGTACGGAATGTTCTTTTTGATTGTTTCAAGCATTGAGGGCGAGCCGGTTTCTATGCCGAAATCAACCGCTATGCATCCCGCTTCTTTCATAAGCTTATAGTCTTCAAGGTCGAAATATCCCGCTCTGGTCTGAGCGACCCACTTGAAGCCGAGACCCGACTCAATAAATGCTTCACAGAGATATTTAAGATGCGCTTTATTCTTACCGAAAAGCTCATCAGCGAAATAAACACAGTCAACATTATGGTTATCCATAAGATATCTGACTTCGCTGAAAAACACATCAAGAGGTCTTTCTCTGTGGCATCTCCGATGGAATTTTGAATTGAAACAGAAAGTACACTGACCGTAGCAACCTTTGGAAATATAGAGGAGTGCCGTTTTTTTACAGCCATACATAGGACCGAGATATTTATCAACATCAATAAGGCTGAAATCCATCTGAGGAAGGATTGAAAGGTCAGTAAATTCTCTTTCGGGAGTGTAAATAACCTTGCCGTTTTCTTTGTAAGCAAGACCCGCAATTTTTTTGGCATCTCCGCCCGCTTCAACGGTATCGGCAAGTTCGAGCCAAGTTTCTTCGCCCTCGCCGATTGAGATAAAATCAATATCTATATTGTTAAAAACAAATTCGGGGTCAAGAGAAGCGAATATTCCGCCCCAGACAACCTTTGCGCCGTATTTTTTTGCCGTGAGCGAAATTTTTTCGGCATCTCCGAAGGATTTGGTTGAGATAACCGAAATGCCGACAATATCAGGTACAAAGCTCTCGATTTCCTTGCGGATATTTGTTGTTTTTATTGTTCTGTCAATTATTTTCACCGTGTGGCCGTTAGCCTTGAGATAAGTTGCAATCGAAACAAGTCCGATTGGGAAGCTTACCTGACGGGTGTAACGCTCCATAGACGGATTGACAAACAGAATCCTCATATTATTTCCTGCCTATGTTATATTTTTTGCGTATTTTCGGGAAGAAATTCGCATAAAAGAAGATATCAAGAAATTCATATCCGCTTATGAAAAACTGCTCGACGCCTGCCTTAAAGCCGTGACCCTTAAGGCTTCTGAGGACATCCTTGATATCCTTTCTTGCCGTCGCATAATTAATCTTGCCGTTTTCGTCAAATTTCTTTTCCGTAAAGCTCTTCCAGAGCATATATGAACGTACAACTTTTAGGTCAAGCGTACTGACCTTTGAAAGGTTGGGTTTGGGAGAATAGAAGATTTTTGTCTTCATACACTCCTTCATCGATTTGGGCGGAGTATGCCTGCCCTCGGCAACAAGTTTGTCATATATTTCCGAACCGGGAAGAGGGCTGAAATAAGAACTGACAAATCTTGAATATCCGATTTTTTCGACAAGCTCGCAGGTTTCTCTGAGTTCATCCTCGGTTTCGTCGGGGAATCCGACAATGAAATAGCAGAGAGTGATAATTCCTATCTCCTTGCAGATTTTCAGGTCCTCCTCAACTCTGCTGAGTTTCATACCCTTTTTCATTCGTGCAAGAGTGGTGGATGAACCGCTTTCAACGCCGAATTCAAGCCATCTGCAGCCCGAATCGTACATACGCTGAAAATCTTCTCTGTCGAAAAGACCGATTTTTGTCATTCCTCCCCAGTTCATTCCGAGATTTGCTTCATCAAGCGCATCACAAAATTCGTGAAGGGTTTCTTTGTTGTATCCGAAAAGCTCATCGGCAAGTGCAAAAGCTTTCGCACCGTATTTTTCCTTGACGAACTTTGCTTCATAGATGAAAAGCTCAAGCGGACGCGAACGGCGGCAGCTCTTGTGGAATGCGTGGTTGTAGCAGAAGGTGCATCTTCCGTTGCAGCCTTTTGAAATATACATACCCATAATGCCGTCGTAATCGTAATTTTTATAGAGCGTTTTCTGCGCATCAACCAAATCAAAATTGAGCGGCGGAAGAATTGAAAGGTCTGTAAATTCTCTTTCGGGAGTCTTCACGAACTTGCCGTTTTTCATATATGCAAGACCGTCGATTGAGTATATATCCCCGCCTTTTTCTTTGGTTTCGCAAAGCTCAAGCCAGGTTTCCTCGCCCTCGCCCATTGAAATCATATCGATACAGCCGAGTTCAAGAGTCATCTCGGGAATTGCCGAAACATAAGGTCCGCCCCACACAACGCAGATACCGCGTTTTTTTGCAGCTTCGGAAACCACGATGCAGTCCTTCACCGACATAACCGTAAGAAGTGAGCAACCCACAAAATCCGGCTTGAAATCATCAAGCTCAACATTTATATCGGTTGATTTTATGGCTCTGTTGAGCACTCTTACATCGTGTCCCTTGACCTCGAGATAGCTTGCAATGGACAAAACTCCGAGAGGCGCACAACGTGCTCTCGTATAATGTTCGGGTGCGGGATTTACGAGCAAAACCTTCATTTTTCCGTCTCCTGTTGCCTTTATTTTTACTAACATTTAATTTTATACTATTATCCATATAAAGTCAATAAAAACGTACAATATTTTAGTGTGTCAATTCTTGTTAATATATGCTATAATAAATAATATCTACAATGTTCGGAGGATTAATCTATGAAAATAACCGTACTTGACGGATATACCGAAAACCCCGGAGACCTTTCCTGGGAATGGCTTGAAAATCTCGGAGAATGCACGATTTACGACCGCACTCCGACTGAACTGATTGCCGAAAGAACAAAGGACTGCAACATTATAATCACCAACAAAACGCCCTTGAGAAAGGACCTGCTGGAAACACTCGAAAATCTTAAATATGTCGGTCTTCTCAGCACGGGATACAACATCGTTGACTGGGAATATTGCAAAGAAAAAGGCATTCCCGTATGTAACATTCCGTCTTACAGCACTTCGGCGGTTGCGCAGCTGGTTTTCGCTCTTATCCTTGAAATCACCAATTCTGTCGGCATCCACAGCGAGTCCGTGCACAGCGGCGAATGGTCATCCTGCAAGGATTTCTGCTATTGGAAAACGCCCCTCACCGAGCTTTGCGGAAAAACTCTCGGCATCATCGGATTCGGAAAAATCGGCAAGGCGGTTGCAACAATTGCACAGGCGTTCGGAATGAAGGTCATTGCATCCACAAATCACCCCGCACCCTTTGAAAACGTTGAATTCTGCGGCAAAGATGAGCTTCTTTCAAGGAGCGATTTTGTTTCTCTGCACTGTCCCCTCACACCACTTACCGAAGGTATGGTAAATGCAGATTTTCTCTCAAAAATGAAGCCTTCAGCCGTTCTTATCAACACCTCAAGAGGTCAGGTAGTTGACGAAAACGCTCTTGCCAATGCACTCAAAAACGGCAGAATCGCAGGTGCGGGTCTTGACGTACTTTCCGTTGAACCTCCCAAGGCAGACAACCCTCTTTTCGGACTGAAAAACTGCTTCATCACACCCCACATCGCCTGGGCAGGCTTTGAAACAAGAGAAAGACTTATGAAAATCTGTCGCGAAAACGTTGAGGCATTTCTTGAAGGCAATCTCCAAAATATAGTTTATAAATAAAACAGTTGATTTAATATAATATATATGTTATAATGTACGGTACATTAATTTGAAGGAGTGTTTGAATGATTATATCACAGACACCCGTAAGAATGTCGTTTTTCGGAGGCGGAACGGATTTTCCCGAATTTTACCGCGAACATTCGGGAGCTGTAATTTCAACAACATTCGACAAATACTGCCACGTCAACGTACGTGAGCTTCCACCGCTTTTTGACTATAAAACCTATCTCTCATATGCACAGATTGAAAAAGTTAATTCGGTTGACGAAATAAAACACCCTGCCATCCGCAATGCAATGGAATGGCTCAGACTTGAAAGAATTGCGCTCAACTATGATGCGGACATCCCCTCAAAAACAGGTCTCGGCACAAGCAGTTCGTTCTCGGTTGGATTACTCAACGCATTTTATACTATGCAGGGCATAACCAAAACGAAGCGCGAGCTTGCAGACGATGCAATTTATCTTGAACGTACACTCTGCCGCGAGGAAGGCGGAATTCAAGACCAGATTGCGGCAGCATTCGGCGGCTTCAACCGCATTGATTTCAACGCCGACGGATACACAGTCACTCCGCTTGACATACCCGAAGAAAAAAAGCAAAAACTTAACAGCAATCTGCTGATGTTTTTCACGGGTCTTTCACGTTTTTCATTTGAAATACAAAAAAGCACTAAAGTTGCAATGAGCAAAAAAACAGCCGAACTTCTTGAAATGTTGAAAATGGTTGATGTTGCAGAGAATATTCTCGTGAACCCTGATGCCACGCTTGACGATTTCGGCAGACTGCTCAACGAAACCTGGCTCCTCAAAAGGAGCATAAGCAGCAAGATATCGACTGACTACATAGATGAAATATATCAGAAAGCCATCGCCGCAGGTGCGCTCGGAGGCAAGCTTCTCGGCGCAGGCGGCGGCGGATGCCTTCTTTTCTACGTACCCGAGGACAAGCATAAAAACGTCAGAAACGCTCTATCGGGAATGCTTGAAATCAAGTTCAGATTTGAAAATGAAGGCACAAAAATAATTGTTAACAACTGACGGAGCGAAAAATGATAACGATAATTAAACCCGATTTTGTTTTTGAAGATGAGCGAGGAAGCCTTATTCAACTCGTGCGTGAGGGATATAAGCAGATTAACGTTTGTACCTCGAAAGCAGGGGTTGAAAGAGGCAGGCATTTCCACAGACTCAACCGTGAAGGTTTCTATGTTATCGAAGGATCTTTTACGGTTGAAGCAAAGCTCGGCGAAAAGAAGGAATTCTTCAGCTTCAAAAAAGGCGATATGTTCGTTATTGAGCCGAATGTCATTCACACATTCG
Organism: Acutalibacteraceae bacterium; assembly: GCA_045535475.1. GTDB lineage: Bacteria > Bacillota > Clostridia > Oscillospirales > Acutalibacteraceae > CAG-177. The sequence goes on from JAZSLR010000070.1 coordinate 7,750, forward strand.
ATTATCACGAAGATTCGGTTCTCGTTGCGTTTTATGACAACGGAGTTGAACTGCCCGACGGCACGAAGGATATAATTGCGGAGGAAGATGCCTGATGGAAGCAATCATTCTCGCAGGCGGATTCGGCACAAGGCTCAAACCCTGCGTTGAAAATCTGCCGAAGCCTCTTGCACCGATTGGCGGCAGACCGTTTCTGCACTATCTTCTCGATTATCTCTATACCAACGGTGTTCACAGAGCAATCATTTCAACAGGATATCTTGCCGAATATATTGAAGAAACAATCGGCAGATTCTACCGCGGAATGGTCATCGACTACTGCCGCGAGGAGTCACCGCTCGGTACGGGCGGTGCAATAAAAAAGGCTCTCGGTATGTGCCGTGACGGATATGCGGTTGCGGTCAACGGAGATTCTTTTTTTGATGTTGACCTTTTCGAAATGCAAAAGCTTCACGAAGAATCATGCTGCCCCATCACTCTTGCTGCAAGAGAAGTTCCGTGGGCAGAGCATTCGGGATTTCTTACGGTAAACAACGGCAGACTCAGCGGATTCCGAGAAAAAGGAGTTAAATCTGCAGGTCTAATCAACGGCGGAATTTATTTTATAGACAAAAACATTCTTGACGGCATTGCAGAAGAAAAATTCTCGTTTGAAAAGCTTATTCTCGAGAGCGGCTACTGCCCCGTTGCCGTGCTTGAAAGCAAGGGATATTTTATTGACATCGGCATCCCCGAAAACTACAGAAAAGCCGTAGCCGAGAAAGATTTTCTTGTTTCAAAAAGAACACGCAAAGCTGTCTATCTTGACAGAGACGGAACAATAAATCGCGACCCCGGTCATCTTTACCGCACGGAGGATTTTGAATTTCTTCCCGATGCAGACAAAGCAATTGCAAACATAAAGAAAAAGGGATATCTTGCAATCGTTATCACAAACCAGGCAGGAATCGCAAAGAATCTTTACACCGCAGACGATGTTGATATCCTTCACAAACATATTGACTCTTTGCTTTGCGAAAAGCATTCCGTTATCGCGGACGGTTATTATTACTGTCCTCACCATCCCGAAGCCGTGATTGATGAATTCAGAGCAGATTGCGGATGCAGAAAACCTCAGCCGGGTCTAATACTGAAAGCCGTTTCTGATTTTTCGCAAATCGGAATTGAAATTGATTTGAAAAATTCGCTCACCGTCGGCAACCGCCGTTCGGATTTGCTTGCAGGCATTAATGCAGGCACGGGTAAAAATATACTCATCGGCTCGGACGAGCCCGATGCCGCCGATATCGCATCGGCGCACTATCAAAGCCTTTTTGATTTGGAGCAGGTGTTATAATCTTGAAAAACATTTATTTCATTCAGGTCGGTTTTGCTTTCGACAAATCCGTTTATCTTCCCTATGCAACGGGTACGATCGTTGCATACTGCAAAAACCAGCCTGATATCGCATCCGAATATGATTTCAAGGAGATTGTATTCCGCCGTGACGATATTAAAAAAATCGTAAGCGGAATGGAATCGCCTTATCTTGTTGCATTCTCAACCTATGTATGGAACGTTGAATTCAACAAGGCTCTTGCAAAAGCGGTCAAAGAAAAATATCCGGAATGTATCATCGTTTTCGGCGGTCACAGCGTTTCCGACCGAATGGAATTCCTTAAACACAGCTATATTGATATTCTCACTCTCGGTGAAGGTGAAGAGGTTACCGCAAATCTTCTCAGAGTGCTCAAAGACGGCTACGACCTGAGCGAATGCAACGGAATAGCTTTCAGGGACACTGACGGATGCAATATTCTCACCGCACCCCACTGCCCCGAATCGGTTGAAGATTATCCTTCACCCTACCTCACGGGAGTTTTTGATTCAATTATCGAAAAGAACCCCGACACGATGTTTGATACCATAATTGAAACGAACAGAGGCTGCCCGTATAACTGCGCATACTGCGACTGGAGCAACCACAAGAAGCTCCGTCTTTTCCCCATTGAAAAAGTCAAAGGCGAGCTCAAATGGCTTTCGGAGCATAAAATTGAATACTGCTTCTGCGCCGACTCAAACTTCGGTATGTTTGAACGTGACGAAGAAATTGCGGAATATATCGTCAGTCTGAACAAGGAAACGGGTTTTCCGAAGGTTTTCAGACCTTGCTACGAAAAGAACAGCGCAGAAAGAGTTTTTAAAATCTCAAAAACTCTCAATTCCAGAGGGCTCGACAAGGGCGCAACAATGGCATATCAGACTCTCTGCGACGATGCGCTTAAAAACATTAACCGAAAAAATCTCACTATGGAGCATTTTTCGGGTCTTATGGAAAACTACACCAAGGCAAATATCCCCACCTATTCCGAACTGATTCTCGGTCTGCCGGGTGAAACGGCGGAAAGCTTCTGCCAGGGAATGTGCAAGCTTCTCAGAGCAGGTCAGCATAATTCAATCAGCGTTTATTATTGTGAGCTTCTTCCTAACGCCCCTATGTGTGACCCCGAATATATGAAAAAATATGAAATTGAGCCGATGAAGGTTCAGTTCAACCATATCCATTCTGCGACGGGCAAAAAGGACACCATCCCCGAATACTCCTATCTTGTCCGTTCAACAAGCACTCTTCCGAGAGATGCGTGGGTATATGCAAATCTGTTCTCAATCTGTCTGCAGTGCTTCCACAGCCTCGGACTTCTCAGATACGTTGCGATTTACGCATACTATGAACTCGGTGTCGATTACTATGATTTTTATAAATCCCTGCTTGACTTCTGCCTTAACGACGGCGGAACGGCAGGCAGGCTTTTCAGAGAAATAAAGAAAAAACTCGATGGCTCGCTTGAGGGAGAATGGAATCACAGCAATCCCGTTTTCGGCAATGTAACGTGGTTCTTTGAGGAAGGACTTTTCCTTGAATTTCTCTATGATTATGACGAACTCAAAAGAATTATCGATGAATTTGCAAAGCCGATGTTCGGCGACGAAAAGATTTATTCACAACTTGTGAAATTCCAGCTCAATGCGGTGAAGCTTCCGTTCGAAAGCGGAAAAGATTTTGAAACGGACTATGATTTCCTTTCATTCTTCCGCAATGCAGGCTCACCTCTTGAAGAAAAGCAAACTCTCGTCACCTTTACGGCACCTAAAAAATATGAGGACTGGCCGACCTTTGCAAAAGAAACAGTCTGGTACGGACGCCGCAAGGGCGCAACGCTTTATAACATTTTCTGAGCGTAGGGCGGGATGCCCACATCCCGCCGATATAAATTTCCTCAAAATCCGCGGACGACCAATGGTCGCCCCTACGATAATTTTGCATTCAAAAATCGAAAGGCCCGTGATTATTTGAAAAAGAAACTTTACTTTTTTCAAGTGAATTATTCTTACGGCAAGACCGCCCACATTCCTTACACCGCAGGTCAGCTTTGCGCTTACGCCTTTGCAGACAAGAATGTTGCGGAGAACTTCTGCCTTGAGGATATCTTTTTCCTGCGCGAGCCTATTGAAAAGGTTATTGAAAAAATAAACAATCCCTCCGTGGTTGCTTTTTCAACCTACTTATGGAACAGCAATTTCAACAAAGAGGTCGCAAAGCGCATAAAAGAAAAACATCCCGATTGTGCAATTATCTTCGGCGGTCATCACGTCGCACCCGGCGGCGGTCTGCTCGAGGAATGCCCGCAAATCGATTATCTTCTTCACGGCGAAGGCGAAGTTATCTTCCGCAGACTTCTGCGTGCTTTAATCGGGCTTGACAAAGCAGAGGATATCCCCGGAATCTCAATGAGAACGGCGGAAGGTATTATCACCAATCCCGAAATGATATCCACCGAATGCGATTTTCCCTCGCCCTATCTCAACGGGTATTTCGATAAAATTCTCAAAGAAAATCCCGACAAAGAATTTATGGCGCTGATTGAAACCTCAAGAGGCTGCCCCAACTCCTGCGCATATTGCGACTGGAGCTGTATGAAATCCAAAATCCGCAAATTCCCGCTTGAAAGAATCTACGGCGAAATAGAATGGATGAAGGATAACCGCATCCACGGTCTCGGCGCCGCAGACTCAAACTTCGGAATGTTCAAGCGCGACGAAGAAATAACCGACAAAATCGTTGAAATAAAACAGCAGACGGGGCTGCCCGTAGGCTTTCAGACATCATATGCAAAAAACAGCACTCAGACCGTATTCAACATTGGTCTGAAGCTCGAAAAAAGCCGTCTTAACAAGGGGATTACCCTTTCATTCCAGTCTATGGATATGGATGTGCTCAAAAACATCGGCAGAGAAAACATCAGCATCGAATACTATTCCGAGCTTATGGAAATGTATAACAACGCAGGTGTTGCAACCTATACGGAGCTGATTCTCGGTCTGCCTGGCGAAACGGTTGAAACCTTTGTGGGCGGCATAGACAAGCTGCTCACCCTCGGTCAGCACAACTCAATTTACATTCATAACTGCGAATGGCTCCCCTGCTCGACTATGGGTATGGCGGAATATGTTGAGCGTTACAAAATCGGTCTTTCGATAATTCCCCTTAACCAGCCTCACAGAGAGCCTGAAGAAAATGACACGATTCCCGAGCAGTCAAGCATTGTCACATCAACATATTCAATGACAAACGCCGACTGGCAAAAGATGAATCTCTTCTCTTTTGCCGTTCAGTGTTATCATCATATGGGGTTGCTGCAGTTCTTTGCAATTTATCTTTATCAGGAAGGTTTGTGTTCCTACAAGGATTTCTATTCATCCTTCCTCAATCATATCCTGTCAAATCCTGATACCGTTGCAGGCAGGGCGTTTTATGCGATTTCAAACTATCTTGACTGCGTGCTTGACGGTACGGGCACATTAAGCTGTGCAGACGAAAGATTCGGCAAAGTGCTCTGGACCTTTGAAGAATATGCATATCTCTGCACGGTGTATGAGCTTGACAGATTCTATGACGAAATTGCAGACTTCCTTTCGGGATTCGGCATTGTAGAAGATGTTTTTACAGAACTTCTCACATTTCAAAGAGGAATGCCGAAACGCCCCTTTGAAAGTAAAAAGGAATTTTGTCTGAAATATGATTTCACCGATTATTTTATCAATGCTCTTGACGGCAAACGAATTCCGCTGAACAAAAAAGAAAACACCGTTCACATTGAAGCAAAGCCGTTTGATTCGTGGGCAGATTTTGCAAGAATAGTTGCCTGGTACGGCAAAAAAGACAGTAACAGCACATACATTAAAGTTGCGAAACGGAGTAATTCATAAAATGAACACCAAGAAGGTTTATCTGGCTCAGGTCAATGTTACCTATAACGATTATATTGCATACCTGCCATATGCGGCGGGTTGCCTTGCCGCATATGCGTGGAGTGATAAGGAAATCAGTGAAAGCTTTGAGCTTTCGGATATTCTTTATATGCGCCTGAAACTTGAGGAGTCTTTTGAGAAAATAAAAGACCCTTCAGTTGTCGGCTTTTCCTGCTACATCTGGAATATGGAGTATAATCTCAGACTTGCAGAGATGATAAAAGAAAAATATCCCGAGTGCCTTATCGTTTTCGGCGGTCATAATGTACCCGACGATACAAGCCTTCTCGAAAAACATCCGTTCATTGACGTGCTTATGCATTCCGAGGGCGAAGAGCCGTTTGCACTTATGCTCAAAGCCATAAAAAACGGTGATGATTTCTCACAGATTCCCGATATCTCTTACAGAAGCGGTGAAAGCTTTGCCACAACAGAAAAAAAGAGAATCTACGATATAACAAACTATCCCTCACCCTATTCGGCAGGTCTTTTTGACCGTATGCTTGAGGAATATCCCAAGGTCAATTTTCACGCAACACTTGAAACCAACAGAGGCTGCCCATATTCCTGCGCATTCTGCGATTGGTGCTTCACAAAGAAAATCAGGCTCTTTCCTATGGAAAGAATTTTCGCCGACATTGACTGGATGTCGGAGCATAAAATCACCTACTGCTACTGCGCCGATGCTAACTTCGGTATAGTTGAGCGTGACATCGAAATTGCCAACCGTGTTCTCGAAGCAAAGAACAAAAACGGCTATCCTCAGGTATTCAAACCCTGCTACGCCAAAAACAGCGACGATACCGTTTTTGAAATCGGAAAAATTCTCAACCACAGCGGTATCGACAAAGGCGTAACCCTCGCCTATCAGTCGCTCGACCCGCAGACTCTTGAAAACATCGGCAGAAAGAATCTCACTCTCGAGCATTATTCGGATCTTACCGCAAAATATGCCGAAGAAAAAATCCCGACATACACAGAGCTTATTCTCGGCTTGCCGGGCGAATCTTACGAAACCTTCTGCGAAGGTCTTTGCCGACTGCTTGAAAACGGTCAGCATAATTCAATGACGGTTTACACCTGCCAGGTCTATTGCAACGCACCCATTGCAAGCAAGGAGTTCAAAGAAAAATACGGCATCCGCTGGGAGCGTCAGCCCCTCCACGGTATCCACTACCCCGCAAACTTCAACGGTGTTCAGGAATATTATAACGTTGTTGTTGAAACGAACGAAATGAGCAAGGATATGTGGGTCAAGGCAAATATGTTCTCGGTCTGCCTTCAGAGCTTCCATCATCTCGGTCTGCTCAGATGCTTTGCAATCTATGCAAGGCATGAGCTGGGCATAAGCTATTTTGATTTCTACAACCGTCTGCTTGACTATATTTTCAGCGACAGCTCGAAATACATCTATAAGCTGTTCGAGGAAATCCGCTGGAAAACCGAACACACCGAGGTCTCCGACTGGTGCTATCAGAAAGACATATTCAGCAAGGTCGGCTGGTATTTTGAAGAAGGAATTTTCCTTGACCTAATCTATAACCGCGAGTCACTCTGGCAGGATATCGACGGATTCATAAATTCACTCGGCATCAACGAAGAAATCTGCAAAGAGCTTCTTGCTTATCAGAAAAATATTCTCCGTCTGCCCGATGTTGAAACTCTCATCGTTGACTCCGACTACGATTTCTACTCGTATTTTGAAAACATTTATGACGACAGATATTCCCCTCTCGAAAAGAAGAAAACCCGTCTTGACATTACTCTTGAAAAGAAAATCGACACCTGGGCAGACTATGCCCGTGAAATAATCTGGTTCGGCAAGCGCAGAAGTGCAACCCTCTGCACCAATTCAAGAGAAAAAGTTGAAGTCAGCTATAAGTAATTTTAATTCTTAGGATTGATAAAATGAAAGCATTGTTACTCTTTCCCCCTCAGTGGACACCGAATGCACCATATCTCGCTCTGCCGCTTCTCTCCGCACAGCTTAAAAAGCACGGCCACGAAACCGAGATAAGGGATTTGAATATTGAATTTTTCAACCGTATTCTTACAAAAGAAAATCTCACACGCAGACTCGGTGAAGCCAAAGAGCTTTTCCGCACTCTGGGTGATATTGTTGCACGCGATTATCCCGATGCGGTGAAGAATTTTGATACATATTCGGTCAATGAGCAAACAATGCTGATGAAATACAAGCGCATTGCCGACATTCTCGGCGGAGAATATGTTCCCGAAGAAACAATCGAGAAATGCGAAGATGCCGTACGCATTTCAAAAAGCAAAGAAGATTTTTACAATCCCGAAAAGCTTTTCGATGCAAAGAAGGTTATTCAGGAAGCTCTCAAAATCGCTTCTCTCCCCTTTGCACCGAACGAAATGATATATGATAACTACTTTGCAAACCCTCTTTTGAAATATGATTGGGTCAACATTGATTCCCAATGCAAAGATCCGTCGCTCAATATGTTCATTGAGTTCTTTGAAGAAAAAGCAAATGAAATCAAAAAAAAGCAAAACGAATTTGACCTCATCTGCATTTCCGCGCCCGACCTCAGTCAGCTCATTCCCGCATTCACTCTCGCAAGAATTCTCAAATCCGCAACGGATATTCCCGTTGCAATCGGCGGAAACTACATCACGCAAAACAAAACTGATTTTATGAATCATCCCGAAATCTTCGGCGAATACTGCGATTATCTTTCCGTCGGTGACGGCGAGCTTTCAATAATTCATCTTGCTGAATTCATCGAGGGCAAAAGAGAAAAAGCGGAGGTTTCAAATCTCGTTTATCTCAGCGACGGCAAGGTTGTCTGCAGCCCTCCCGCACGTGAGCTTGATTTCAGAGAAGTTGCATATGCAGATTTTGATTCCTACGATTTCTCTCGCTACTTTTCCCCCGAAACCGTGCTTCCGATTCAGCTTTCAAAAGGCTGTTACTGGGGCAAATGCACATTCTGCGACTACTATTACGGTCAGCAGTGCTACGACACCAAGAAGATTCCCGACGTTATCGATGAGATAAAATATTTTATAAACAGATACGGCGTAAACCATTTCATCTTCATTGATGAAGCGATTCCGCCGAAATACTATAACGAGCTTGCAAATGCAATAATCGAGAACAATCTCGAAATATATTTCTATTCCTTTGTACGCCTTGAAAAAGGCTTCACAAAAGAGATTTTCCGCAACCTTTACCGTGCGGGAATGAGAGTCGGTCTGTGGGGTTATGAGGCGAAATCCGAAAGAGTTATGAAAATGATGAACAAAGGCATCGACCTTTCGGAAAGAATAAGAATTCTCACCGATGCAAGAGAGGCGGGAATCTGGAACAACATCCTTTTTATTATGGGTTATCCCACCGAAACCCGTGAGGAAATCGACGAAACAATCGCTGTTATGTATAAGCACAGAGATATTGTCAACAGCTGCACCCCATCGAACTTCTCACTCAAAAAGAACGCTATTCTTATGAACTTTATCGGCAAAAACGGACTTCTCGGCTTTGAAACAAACGGCGAGTTCTACACCGTTCTCAAAGACGAAATTGACGGTGTTCCGCAGTCCGAAAGACGTACGATAAGACGTGATTTTCACACAAACTACATCGAAACCTACAAGCACTGCCTCTGGCCGGTCAACTATTCGGATTTTGACCATCTGTTGCTTTACCTTTCAAAATATACTTGTGACTACGTTACGGGCTATCGGTCCGAAGGCAACATCTGTCTGCAGTTCAGATAATTTACACTCACGGAGAAAAGAAAATGAAAAACATCTATATGGTTCAGGCATCCAACGTCTATTCAGGCAACTCCTTCAAGGCTGCGTACCTTCCGTATGCGGTCGGACTTCTTGTTGCCTATGCGTTCACAGATGAAACCATAAAAGAAGAATACAGTTTCAAGCGCTTCATTTTCACCCGTGAAAACACGGACGAAGCCGTTGAAAGTATGGATAACCCCGCATTCGTGGGATTCTCGAATTATATTTGGAATACGCAGTATAATCTCGCTCTTGCAAAGAAAATTAAGGCAAAATACCCCGAATGCATGATTCTTTTCGGCGGACACAACGTGCCGCCCGATAACTCGTTCCTCGAGAAATATCCGTTTATCGATTTTCTTATCCACGCGGAGGGCGAAGAGGCGTTCCGTGCACTTCTTCTTGAGCTTCTCAAGGATAAACCCGATTTTTCTTCAATCAACAATCTCTCGTTCAGAAATGCTGACGGCAGTTTCACAAAAACTCCCGTTGAAATCCTTGACAAAACAGACTATCCCTCGCCTTATCTCACGGGACTTTTTGACAGCATCTTCGAAGAAAATCCCGATATGCAGCTTGATGCCATCCTTGAAACATCAAGAGGCTGCCCGAATTCATGCGCATACTGCGACTGGGGATGCAACGGAACAAAAATCAGACTGTTCCCCACCGAAAGAGTTCTTGCTGAAATCGACTGGATGGCTTCACACAAGGTGAGATTTATCTGGGGTGCGGATTCAAACTTTGGTTTTGCAAACCGTGACTCGGGAATTATCGACTATATGATTGAAACGAAGAAAAAAACAGGTTTTCCCGAAAGACTGAGAATTAATTATGCAATGCAAAAACCTGAGGCTGTTTTCGAAATAAGCCGAAAGCTTGAAAAACACGGATTAAGTAAGGAAGGAGCAACTTTATCATTTCAAAGCCTCAATCCGGAAGTGCTTAAAAATATCGGCAGAAAAAATATGAGCATGGAAAAATTCAGTGAGCTTCTCGAAATGTATACCCGCGAAGGCATCACAACCTATTCCGAGCTTATTGTAGGCTTACCCGGAGAAACCTATGACAGTTTTTGTAAAGGAATCGGTACACTTCTTGCTACAGGTCAGCACAGACTCATAACAGTTTATAACTGTGAGGTTCTTCCGAATTCACCCATGGCTGATCCGCAATTCATAAAAAAGCATAAAATCAGAACGGTTGAAGTTGATTCACTTTCATCACACAGCGAAGGCGAAGAACAGATTGCCGAAAAATCCGTTCATGTTACAGGCACTGCTACTCTGAGCGTTGAAGATTGGATAGCATGCAACATTTTTGCGTGTTTTGAGGAATCGCTTCACCATTACGGAATACTAAAATTTATCGCCATATATCTTCATCAGGAAAAAAACATTCCTTATGATGAGATTTATAACATGGTTATCAGATACACAAAGAAAAACGAGGATTCGGTGCTTCGTCCGGCATATGATTTTCTTTATGAATATTACAAAAGCTCAGCGGAAGGCAAGCCGATAAAAGCTTATCGCAACGAACTTTTCGGAAAGGCATCCTGGATAAACAAGAAAGTACCGCATCTTGTTGTAATTTATCGTTTGGATGAATTCTATTGGGAAATCAAACCTTCACTGCGATATCTCGGAGTTGAAGATGAAATTATCGAAGAGCTGATCAAATTCCAGGAAACAGCTCTCAAGCTTCCGTTCAAAAACAATTTTACCGTTGAGTTTACCAAAGATTGGGCTTCTTATTTCTGCAATGCAGTTTCAGGCAAGCGAGTTCCTCTTGAATCCAAAAAAATTTCTTTAACGGTAAACAACAAAATCCACGCACACAACTGGAGGGATTACGCAATGGAGGCCGTCTGGTTCGGAAAAAACGGAATCACCTTCAATCCTGGAATAAAAA
>JAZSLR010000078.1:0-8259 GCA_045535475.1 Acutalibacteraceae bacterium
CAAGGATTTTCACGAACAGCAGAGATATATTGAGAGTGAACTGCAAAATGCAATCTCCCGACAGCAATCGGTAAACATACTTTACGAGAAGCTGTATGAGGATAATGCGGTAGGGAAAGTTACAGACGAATGGTTTATGCACATGGCACACAAGTACGAAACCGAACGTGTTACACTCAAATCCAAGATAGCGGATTACAGAACTAAGCTTGCCACAATGAATACCGTTCAACAAAGCAGGGATATGTTTCTGAAAGCTGTGCGTAAAGTGATTGAAATGGAAGCGTTAACTGCACCGCTTGTGAGAGAACTCATAGACCATATTGATGTTTATGAGACACAAGGTAAAGGCAAGAACAAAACACAGCGGGTTGTAATCTACTACAGATTTGTCGGGTATATTGAACTTCCGACCAATGAAGATGACTTTTACAAAAACGATACACGGCAGGGAGTGCAGGTCAGTTATATACCTAGAGCATTGCCCAAAAGCGTAACGGCATAGCAAAACAGAAAAGGTCGCAGACCCAAACAGTCTGCGACCAACTAAAAACTCTTTTTAAGCAAAAAAATTGAGTATTCACAGGTCAAATCCCTTATGAATACTCAATATGGTCGGAGTGGCGGGATTTGAACCCACGGCCTCTTGGTCCCGAACCAAGCGCGCTACCAACTGCGCTACACCCCGAAATATTTACTTGCAAGATAAATTGCGTATGCTATTATAGTACAATATTTATGATTTGTCAATGAAAAGTTATCTGTGATTACAAGATAAAGAAACATTCATCCTGAAGTCAGATATATATATTGTGAACTGTAAAAAAACGGGCGGTTTTTGACCGCCCAACAAATTATTAATATCATAATTGGCATATAAAAGTCAATATGTTTACACAAAAATATGTGCAATATCCACAAAAATCTCTGTTGTGAATAAAACAAAAGCAATAACTTTGTACAACATTCCGTCTTGAAAAGGGTGAAAATCTGTGCTATATTATAGTCAAGGAAAGGGTGATACCGATGAACAGGTAAAAACCTGAAGACCTGAAAGCTTGAAAATATAAATCAAATCAAACAAGCCGAAAGTCTTCTCCAACGGAATAAATCTAAAGATTCAAAAGGTTCGGGCGACAAAAAATCAAACGCCGAAGAGCAAAAAGAATCGAGAAGATTATTCCGGACGATATTACGAAAGAGAGGTTAACCAAAGATGTTAGATAACAAGAGTTCAGTGAAATAACCCTTGACAGGTTGTGTAAAGAAACACCGGTCAAGGGTTATTTCATTTTTATCTAAAAATCTTTGTCGATAACCATTTGCTTATAATCGAGAAATTCAAATCCGATATTTTTATAGAGCTTTTTTGCGCCTTCGTTTTCGTTACCGACTTCGAGGCGTATTCTTTTTATTTTACCCTTTAATTCATCGGAGAGATATTCAAAGAATTTTTTGCCGATTCCCTTGCTTCGGAATTCTTCTTCAACAAACAGCTCTTCTATCCACGCCGCCATCCCGCCAACCTCGGTTTCAAATTTCATTGAAACGATTGCATAGCCGGCAGGGTAGCCGTCGGCTTCAAACACATATCCTTTGACAAGCTCGGGCATTTCGAGCGCAGCGTAGAAGCCTGACATCATAACTTCATCTGAAGGGAAATGTAAAACTGCAGGGGGAGCATAGAATTTTTTGACCATTGAAAAGAACAGGTCACTGTCGTTTTCTGTGAATTTTCTGAATGTAATGTTCATTATTTTTCCTCAATTACGATGTTGTTGGTATAAATGTATTCACGGAGATAATCTTTGGTTGCGTCGATGTCAACAACCTCAACCCACTGGCCGCCAACGGTGTCGGGATGCATATGCTCATCCGTCGGAACGCGATTTTGCTCAATATCAAATGCAAGCACGCTGAATCCGCCTTTGTAAGCAAGTGCAGTTATCTCTGCTGCGGACATATCTGTCTGAATCATTGGGAAAACACTCTGCATTGTTGAGATTATTTTTTCGATTCCCGCTGACTTTGCTTGTCCGATGAGAGCGGATATAACCTTTCTCTGGCGGTATGTTCTCATATAATCGGAATCAAGCTTGCGGATTCTGCAATAAACAAGCGCTTCGGCACCGTTAAGATGAACGCTGTCGCCGTAATCAACGGTGTGGCGTGTTGTGCTGTTAATGAATTTTGCTTCTTTTTGTGTAACCTCAACATCGATTCCGCCGAGAGAATCAATTATATTTGTGAACATCTCAAAATCAACCATAACATAGTGGTCGATATCAACGCCGAAGTTATATTCAATCGTATCGATTACAAGCTGAGGTCCGCCGTAAGTGCAAGCGGCATTCAGCTTGGCTTTTTTACCTTTTGAGGGGATTTCCACCCAACTGTCGCGAAGAAAAGAAGTGAGCTTGATTTTCATATGCTTATAGTCGAGCGAAACAAGAATCATCGAATCTGAACGTGATGCCGAATCAGCGCTGCCGTCAACACCCATAAGCAGTATGTTTGAAACGAACGGACTGCTTTTTAATTCATATGAACTGATATATTCGTTCCTTTTCAGGTCTTCCCTTGTGTATCCCGATGCAGCGGCAAACACGAAAATAAAGACCGATGTAAACAGCAACACAAAAGCAAGAATCATTGCAACTGTTTTTATGAATCCGCGCTTTTTGCGTTTCTTTTTCGGCGGTGGATTCTCATTCTGCGGCGGCTCGGGAGGCATATCGAGGTCTATGAGTTCAAAGTCTGCTGCCGTTTGCCGACGTTTTGAAATATATATATCTTCCATTGGATCACCTTTCGGATTATTTTTTAACATTCTAACTCAAAAGCTCAACTTATACAATAGTCAAAATGTAAATATTTTTATAATATTGCTTATTTTGTTTGACTTTTTTAAAAAGGTGATTTAAAATAATACGGAGCGTGTGCTGAGTGAGTCGGGCAGTCGCGGGCAGCTTATGCTGCGTGAGGAAAGTCCGAGCTTCACAGAGCAGGATAACGGCTAACGGCCGCCGAGGGTGACCTTAGGGAAAGTGCAACAGAGATATACCGCCCGCTTTGCGGGTAAGGGTGGAAAGGCGAGGTAAGACCTCACCGGCGTACGGGGAACCGTACGGCCCTGCAAACCCTATCCGAAGCAACACCGACTGGGGGAGGAGCTTTGCTCCGGCGTTTGCTCGACGATACTCCGAAGGGTGGCTTAAGCCTTGCGGCAACGTAAGGCGTAGACAGATGATTGCCTTAAATGACAGAACTCGGCTTACAGATTCTCTCGGCATATGCTCAATTTTATGATTATTGGTTGATATGGAAGAATTGATTACGATAACCGGAACGGTTGAATATGTGACTTTCCGAAATAACGAAAACGGCTACACTGTTCTCGAGTTTTCGAGCAACGGTGAGCTTTTTACTGCAACCGGCAATGTCGGAGAGCTTTATTGCGGTGAAAAGGTAACGTTTACGGGAAGCTGGTCTGTTCATCCGACTTTCGGCAAGCAACTCAAAATTTCAGGCTGTAAGCGTGAAATGCCCGAAACCGCTGCTGATATGCTTTCATATCTTTCATCGGGAATAATCAAAGGCGTCAAAGAAAAAACAGCGCAGAAAATTGTTGAACGTTTCGGTGAAGATACATTTTCCGTAATTGAAAATACTCCGCTCCGCCTTGCGGAAATAAAAGGCATATCCCGTGACAGAGCAAAGGAAATCGGTGAGGAGTTCAGAAAGCGCGCCGCAGAAAGAGAGGCGCTGATTTCTCTTGAAAAATACGGGATGACAACCGCCGAATGCTTAAGGGTATTTAAAATATTCGGAAAGAATTCAGTTGCAACGGTTGAGCGCAACCCTTATTTACTCTGCTCGGAAAGAATCGGTATCACATTTGAAAAAGCGTGTGATATTGCCGACAGACTGCCCGTAAAACCTGCGGATGAATACAGAATTTCCGCCGGAATTCTTTATGTTGTGCGTCACAATCTCTATAACGGTCACACCTGCCTGCCAAGAGAAAAACTTATTCTGCCTTGCTGTTCGCTTCTTGGATGCAACAGTGATACGGTTGAAATACAGCTTGATAATCTTATCGCGCAGAAGCATCTGGTCAGCGACTTTATTAACGGCAGAGAATTTGTTTTCCTGCCCGAAATCTATGAAGCTGAAAAAAGAGCAGCTAACACCGTTTTGTTTATGAAACGCTATGCAACAAAATGCTACTGCGATATAAATGAACAGATTAATAACGCCGAGCTTATCAGCGGTGTTTTATATAATGAACAGCAGCGTCTTGCTATTAAGCTTGCTGTTGAAAAAGGAATACTTATATTGACCGGCGGACCCGGCACCGGTAAAACGACAACCCTGAGGGGTATACTTAAAGTTTTCGAATCCCAGGGACTTGAGGTTGCTCTTGCCGCACCGACGGGAAGAGCTGCCAAAAGAATGAGTGAGCTTACCGGCAGAGATGCTCAGACGATTCACAGACTTCTTGAGGTTGAGTGGGACAGCAGCGACAGACCTGTTTTTCAGCGCAATAAACGCAATCCTTTGAGCGCAGGCGCGGTTATTATTGACGAGCTTTCAATGGTGGATATCGTTTTGTTTGCGAGCCTTCTTGATGCTTTGCCCATCGGATGCAGACTTGTGATGGTCGGTGACTCCGACCAGCTTCCGCCCGTCGGCGCAGGTAATGTACTGCATGATATGATTAATTCAAAAGCTTTACCCGTTGTTGAGCTGAAAGAGGTTTTCCGCCAGGCGATGGAAAGCCTTATTGTTACAAATGCGCATAAAATTGTTAACGGTGAAATTCCCGAGCTTTCAAAAACAGACAAAGACTTTTTCTTTTTGGAACGCAACGCACCTTATGCGGCGGCGAAAACCGTAACCGAGCTTTGCTTTTCAAGGCTGCCGAAAGCTTACGGATATTCGCCTCTTGAAGATATTCAGGTGCTTTGTCCGTCAAGAAAAGGCGAATCGGGAACCGTTAATCTTAATAAACTTCTTCAGAATGAAATTAATCCTCCCGCTAAGCATAAGCGTGAGAAAATGTTCGGTCAGCGTATTTTCCGTGAGGGGGATAAGCTGATGCAGATAAAAAACAACTATAACATTCCGTGGACGAGTAATGAAAAAGACGGACTCGGTGTGTTCAACGGTGATATCGGTCTGCTTGAAAAAATTGACGAGCCTGCTCATATTTTATATGTTCGTTTTGACGATAAAACCGCAGAATATCCTTTTGAAAGCGGAACGGAACTTGAGCACGCATATGCAGTTACCGTTCATAAAAGTCAGGGCAATGAGTTCGATGCGGTTGTGATGCCGGTTACGGGAGTTGTTGAACAGCTTGCGTACCGAAATCTTCTTTATACCGCCGTTACCCGTGCAAAAAAGCTGATGGTGCTTGTCGGCTCAAAGAGTACCGTTGAACGTATGACATTAAATGACAGCAAGGCAAAACGCTATTCCGCTCTCAAAAATTTCATAATGCTCGGTGAAGAAAAATGAATGAATTGGTGAAAACGTTCATCCGCTCTCTGTTTCCGAAAAGGTGCGCTTATTGCGGAAAAGTTATTGTGAGCAACAGAACGATGTGTTATGAATGCGAAAAGAATCTTCCTAGAGTGAAGGGTACTGTCTGTGTCAGATGCGGAAGAGAAAAGGATGCTTGTTCCTGCAAAGGAGCGGAAAAGTATTTTACATCTCTCGCCGCACCGTTCTATTTTGAGGATAATGTCAGAAAAGGATTGCACGCTTTCAAATTCAGAAAAAGTCCCGATAATGCCGAAGCATATTGTATTGAGATGTCACAAACGGTAAAACAGAGATTTTCGGGTGTGAACTTCGATTTTATAACGGAAGTGCCGATGACCGAAAAAAGCCTCAAAAAAAGAGGATACAATCAATGCGCACTGCTTGCAAAAGGTATCTCAGAGCTGACGGATATTGAATATAAACCCGATTTTTTGCTAAAACTTTTTGACACTCAGAGTCAGCACGGATTATCGTATTACCTGAGAAAAGGTAATCTCACCGGAGTGTTCGATGTTTCGGAACCGGTTCTTGTAAAAGATAAAACAATATTATTATGTGACGATGTTTCAACATCGGGTGAAACATTGAATGAATGCGCAAAAATGCTGTGGCTTTACGGTGCAAAGGATGTTTATTGCATCTCGTGTGCCCTGACAAAAGCAAAAAAGAATAATATTAAAGAAAGGAAGTGAAGAAAATGCTTGGCGTAAACATCGGAATCGACCTCGGCACAACATCAATTGTTGTTTATGTTGAAAACAAGGGGATTGTTCTTTCGGAGCCTTGTGCCGCCGCATATGAAAAGGAAAGCGGAAAGCTGATTGCAGTAGGTAAACGTGCCTGGGATATGGTCGGTAAAAATCCCGATTCGATAAGAGTTGTCAGACCTATGGAACACGGCGTAGTATCCGATTTTACCGCAACAAAGCATATTCTTCGATATATACTTTCTAAAATATGTAAGAATATGGTCTTTAAACCGAATGTTGTTGTTTGTGTTCCTTCAATGGCAACAAGCCTTGAAAAGAGAACGATTTTAGATTTGATTACTTCTGCGGGTGCCGCAAAAGCTTGCCTTATTGAAGAACCGCTTGCTGCTGCTCTGGGTGCAGGCCTTAAAAGTAACAGACCCGTCGGTGCAATGGTTGTTGATATCGGCGGCGGTACAACCGATATAGCTGTTATTACTATGGGGTGTATCTCTGTTTCAAGGTCAATCAAAGTTGCGGGAAATGCTCTTGATGAAGCAATTATGCGACAGATAAGACGTGAACGCGATGTTATCATCGGTGAAAGAACAGCGGAGTTTATAAAGAAGCAAATCGGCTGCTCTTATTTGCGTGACGTTGAGCTTGGACTTACTGTAAAAGGCAAGCATTTCATAACGAATCTTCCGGTAAGCATCGAAGTAAGCTCGACCGAAGCGTATCTTGCAATGCGTCCTCATCTTGAAACAATCGGTGAAGCAGTCCGCTCTGTTCTCGAACTTACACCTCCCGAGTTATCTGCTGATATTTTTGAATCCGGCATTCGTCTTACCGGTGGCGGTGCGCTTCTGCAAGGCATTGATAAAATGATTGAAAAGAAGACGGGCATAAGAACCTTTGTTGCCGATGAATCATTGAACTGTGTTGCACTCGGAACGGGAGAAGCGCTTACTCATATGGATATTCTCAGCCAGAACGGCTATGTATTTAAAGCAAGAGATGAAATCGGCGGACTTACGCCCGAATCAAGTGAATAAAAATCCTTAAACCGTCCAACAATGTTATCACAACATAAAAGGACGGTTTTATTTATGAAAAAAAGATTGATTGAAATTTCGGTTTGCATTGCGCTTGTTATTTCTGCATTGTTTTCGGTTTATGAATTTGATAATGACTGTCAAGATTTGAGAAATGATGTTTTGCGGCTTCATATTCTTGCTAACTCGGACAGCGCTGAAGACCAGCAGGTAAAGCTTGCGGTCAGAGATACTCTTCTTAATTGCGGAAACGAACTTTTTTCGGGGAGAACAAATCTTAACAGTGTGAAAACAATATTGACATCCGAACAAAAAGAACTGACCGATGCAGCAAACAAGGTTCTTCTTGAAAACGGTTTCGGATATAAAGCAAAGATATATCTTTCAAATGAATATTTCACAACAAGAACTTATGATAATTATACTTTGCCTGCAGGAAATTATCTTGCCTTGAAAGTGATACTCGGTGAAGGAAAAGGACATAATTGGTGGTGCGTGATGTTTCCTCCGCTTTGTCTGCCTGCGGCAACAGATGAGAAAGATATTGATGTTTATTTTAACACCGAAAGCAAATCGGTTATCAGCAGTAACCCTCAATATGAAATCAGGTTTAAATTTATTGAATTACTTGAATTATTAAGGAATAAATATAATTAATTACAATTATATATATGATAAAAGTGCAATTGTGCATTTTTAATATATTTTTTTGACAAGAAGTAATGATAATGTGCATTGCGTTAAACCTGAAAAAAACAATAAAAAAATTCAAAAAAAGTGTTGACATTTCAATTTCATTGTGATATATTAGTCAAGCACTCGCGAGAGCGGTGTGCGACGCACCTTGAAAATTAAACAACGATTCAAGAAAAAACCCTTGAAGATTAATTTGAGTATGTACTTTCAAGTACAGCAGTAATTCTCGTGAAGAACGAGGAAAAGATGTCAGTGAATGACATTTTGAG
>JAZSLR010000056.1:0-27993 GCA_045535475.1 Acutalibacteraceae bacterium
GCATAGGCGACATTGCCGCAACAACCTGCTCACTCATAGCTCTTATTGCTTCAAAATTCACCGATTTGCCGATAGATGCCGTTATGGGCATAGTTGTTGCTCTTGTTATTATTTATGCCGGTATCGGAATCATAAGGGATACAATGGGTCCCCTTCTCGGCGAGCCGCCCGACAAAGAGCTTGTCGCTGAGCTTGAAAAGCTGGTAATGTCATACGAAGGAGTTGTCGGTATTCACGACCTTGTGCTTCACAGCTACGGTCACGGAAAAATCTACGGCTCGCTTCACGCCGAAGTGCCTGCCGATATTGATATTCTCATCAGTCACGATACAATTGACCTTATTGAAAAACAGGTCCGCGAAAAACTCGGAATCGAAATGTCAATTCATTTGGATCCGATTATAAATGATGAGCGCACCTATGAACTCAAAGAAACCGTTGCAAAAATCGTCAGCGAAATTGAATCTGGTGCAACAATTCACGATTTCAGAATAGTTGAAGGCCCCACGCACACCAACTTCATTTTTGATGCCGTTTTACCACGTGGCTCAAAGCTCAGCGAAGACGAATTTAAAAATGCGATTGAAAATTCCGTAAAAAACATTGACGAAAAATATTTTACAGTCATCAGTGTTGACAGAAGCTATACATAATCGTCAAAATAGCTAAATAAGCCACAAAATATTGTGTATTTTTTTCTTGACAAAATTCAAATATACACTTTTAAAATTCTCAAAAATATAGTAGAATAATGATATATTTATTTATCGGAGGACAAGCCTATGCCTGATTATGCAGATTTCACAACAATACCCTACGGCCAGCTCGGAATTCTCCCTCTCCCCGGCTGTGAAGAAGTGGCAAAAAAAATTGATGCTTATCTTGTCAAATGGAGAAAAGAGAGAGAAAGCGAGCATAAGCTCACGCTTCCGTTTGCCGGCTATGAAAAAGAGTCATACATTGTTAAAGCCGCATTCCCCAGATTCGGAACAGGCGAAGGCAAATGTGTTATTAATCAGACTGTAAGAGGTTACGATATTTTTATTCTTTGCGACCCGTTCAATTACAGCGTTGAATACAAAATGTACGGCAGAATGGTTCCGATGAGTCCCGACGACCATTATGCAAACCTCAAGAGAGCCATCAGCGCAATTGCAGGTAAGGCAAGAAGAATCAACGTTATTATGCCTATGCTCTATGAAGGCAGACAGCACAGACGCTCAAGCAGAGAATCGCTTGACTGTGCAGATATGCTGCGTGAGCTTTGCATCAACTACGGCGTTGAAAACATCATCACCTTCGATGCTCACGACCCCAGAGTTCACAACGCAATTCCCCAGAGCGGTTTTGAAAACGTTCAGCCTGTTTATCAGATGATCAAGGCAATGTGCAAAAACATCCCCGACCTCAACATTGACAAGGAGCATATGATGGTTATCTCCCCCGATGAAGGCGGTATGGGCAGATGCATTTACTTTGCCAACGTTCTCGGTCTTGAACTCGGTATGTTCTATAAGCGCCGTGACTATTCGGTTATCGTTGACGGAAGAAACCCCATCGTTGCTCACGAATTCCTCGGTACAAACATCGAAGGCAAGGATGTTATCATTATCGACGATATGATTTCATCGGGCGACTCAATGATTGAAGTTGCGACAAAACTCAAGGAACTCAAGGCAAACAGAATCTTCATCTGCTCCTCCTTCGGTCTTTTCTGCAACGGTCTTGATACATTCGACCAGGCATATGCCGACGGTCTTATCGATAAAGTTTTCACTACCAACCTTATTTATTCATCGCCCGAGCTTCTTTCAAGAGAATGGTATGTAAGCGTTGATATGTCAAAATACTGTTCATATATCATCGACACACTCAACCATGATGAATCCATCAGCGGTCTGCTTGACCCCAAGGATAAAATCCACGCAATTCTTGATAAGTACGGATTCAAGAGCCACAAATAATCAACAAAAACACAGCCGTCGAATCCTGGTTCGGCGGCTTTTGTGTATGAGGTATAATTATGCAAAACAGAAAACTCAGCTTCAGAAACGGAAATTTTAAAATAATGCAGATTGCCGATACCCAGGAAATTCCCGCCGTATCGCCCGACACAATCAAGCTTATCTGCGCCGCTGTTGACAAGGAAAAGCCCGACCTCGTTGTTTTTACAGGCGATCAGATCAAGGGATATTCCTCATTCTTCCTCGGCAAAAAAGGAAGAACAAACGCTGAAAACACAATAAAAGCGCTTATAAAACCGCTTGAAGAAAGAAACATTCCTTTCACGATGACCTTCGGCAACCACGACGGTGAAGCGGCATTGCGTAAAAACGAGCAGTTTGAGCTTTACAAGCAGTCGCCGATGTTTGTTTATGCCGACGAAGCATCCGAAGACGAAAAGGCAACCTTCTGCTTGAGCATTGACGATAAATTCCTTGTTTATCTTTTTGACACTCATTCAAAAAATGCTGACGGCGGCTACAGCAGCGTTACACCCGAGCAGCTTGAGTGGTACCGCTCGGTACGTGACAGCTACGAAAAGCCTCTCCCCTCTCTTGTTTTTCAGCACATCCCCACACCCGAATATTTTGACGTCATAAAGAAAGTGCGCCGCTTTACGAAGAAGAGCGTAAGAGCTTTCGGCAACCATAAAAATGAATTCTACACACTCGACCCTCATAACAGCGGTCTGCGTGATTTTATGAAGGAATCTCCTGCCCCTTCTTTCACCAATGCCGGTCAGATTGATGCATTCCTCGAAAAAGGCGAAGTGCTCGGGGTTTATGTCGGTCACGACCACAACAACAGCTTCGTTGCAAACTACAAGGGCATCGACCTCGGCTATGCTCAGGGTGCAGGCTTCAATGTCTACGGACCCGGTTTTGACAGAGGTGTCCGAATTTTCAACTTAAATGAAAACGGCACATATGAAACAAAAACCGTAACTTTCGGCGAGCTTTGCGGAAAAGAAATTAAAAACAAAGCGAAGTTTGCGCTCTATACTTATGCGCCCACCAGCGTTTCGCAGGTTGTAACAACAGTCAAGGAAACTGCAGTTGTTGCGGCGGCGGTTGCAGGTATAATCGGAATTATAAAAGCTGCAAAAAAGAAGAAATAATCAAAATAACAGCACCCCGAAAACTCAATGATTTCGGGGTGCTGTTATCTTATTGTTCAACCGCCTTAAAATATTTTACAAAGCTTTCGCCGTCGGCATTTCTGAGATTGGTGAATGCAAGTCCCGCATTCATAAGAAGTGCGCCCGAATAAACTTCGTCGGTATCCTCATCGATGTAATATTTATCGGGGTCAAGACCTTTAAGCTTGATATAGAAAGCTCTGTCTGCAGGCTCACGCATAATAACGCTTGTCAGGAGGGCTTCATTTTTATCCTCGGAAACAAATTCCCAGGCTACTCTGTAAGGATTCTCAAAGGGAGTGACGAGTCTGTAAAGGTCGCCGTAATGGATAACATCATAGTATTTATGATATTCCTTGACCTGGCGCTTAACAATCCTCTTTTCCTCTGCAGTGAACTTATTCGGGTCAAGCTCATAGCCGAATGAGCCCCAAAGAGCAACATTGCCCTTTGTGTCGTATCCCGTACGTCTTGAAGCCGAAACGTGTGCACCCATAGTCGATGCGGGATAGCACATCGATGTGCCGAACTGAATTGTCAGACGTTCAATCGGGTCGGTGTTATCGCTGGTCCATATCTGCGGTGAGAAATAGAGTGTGCCGGGGTCAAAGCGTCCGCCGCCGCCCGAGCAGTTCTCGATAAGCATATTCGGGAATTCCTTGGTCAGTCTGTCCATAACATCGTATGTGCCGAGAACAAAACGATGGAACACCTCTTTCTGCTGTTCGGGAGGAAGAATTGCCGAGCCGACCTCGGAAAGATTGCGGTTGAAATCCCATTTGAGATAATCAATTTCGCAGGTTGAAAGAACCTTCTTCATCTCGCCGAAGATGTAATCACGCACATCCTGCCTTGAATAGTCAAGAACATACTGATGGCGTCCGATGGATTTTTCACGGTTTGGAACGTGCAGACACCAATCGGGATGTGCTCTGTAAAGATTGCTGTCGCGCGATATCATTTCAGGTTCATACCAGATACCGAATTTGATGCCGAGAGCCTTGATTTTATTGACAAATTCCGCAAGAGTACCGCCGAGTTTTTCTTCGTTGACCTGCCAGTCGCCGAGACCGCTTCTGTCAGAATTTCTGTCGCCGAACCAGCCGTCATCCATAACAAGCATTTCAATGCCGAGTTCCTTCGCTCTTTCCGCAAAGGTAACAAGCTGGTCGCCCGTAAAGTCCATTCCGGTTGCTTCCCAATTATTGATGAGAAGAGGTCTTTTTATATCCTTCCACTTGCCTCTGATGAGGTGTTTTCTGTAAAGTCTGTGAAAAATGCGGCTCATTTCGCCGATACCGTCAGGAGTATAAACCATAACGACCTCCGGTGAACAGAAATAATCTCCCGCTTTGAGCTGCCATCCGAAATTCTCGGGATTTATTCCCATAACAACTCTTGTTCCCGCATTCTGATTGACCTCAGCCTCAAAAACAAAGTTGCCGCTGTAAACAAAGTTAAATCCGTATGCGTTGCCGTAATCCTCGGTTGCGCCTTTATCAACAATAGCCGCAAACGGATTCTGATGATGGCTAGACGAACCTCTTTTGCTTGACACCATCTGTCTGCCGTGGGCAAGAGGACGTCTTTCGAGTGCTCTTTCCTTGCCCCATCTGCCATAGAGACTGAGCATTTCAAAATCGCTTGTATGGAAATCAACGCAGGTACTCATAACCTTTTCGATTTCAACGGTTTTATCTGAATTGTTGATAACCTTTACGCTTCTTGTCATTGCGCCGAGGTTCTCAAAAACGGTGTAGAAAAGCACGGTCTGAATGCCCGTTACGGCATCCTCTGTCAAAATTTCAAGAGTTGTTGCTTCCGAATCATCTTCAACATAAAGTGCGGGAAGCCCTTCAATTGCAGGCTTACCGGAATAAATTTTATGCGATATATAGCGCATATCCGTTGCGTTGTTGCCGTCAGCATTCCTTATTGCAATCGCAGAAGTTCTGAAATCGCCTGCACCGTTGCCCGAATATTCAAAGGGGTTTATGTCGGGTGAGAAAAACCAATCTTCAACCTTGATGTTGTTGGGACTGAATGATGCAAAACCGCCCGTGTAACGGAATGCGGTGAGATTATTGTCGGGAATCTTGGCACCGTAATAAAGATGCACAAGATAATTTTCCTGATATATTTCAAAAACATAGCTTGAAGTTGCCGTGTCAAGCTTAAAAATTTTCTTTTCGCTGTCAAAAATAATAGGCATTTCAGTTCTCCTTAATCATCCGATTAATTTTTTCTCTCATTTCGAGAAGCCACTCTGTTTCGTGCGGATATTCCATAAATGTCAGCGGTTTGAAAAGGTCCTTATCAATAAATTCGAGCACCTTTTCTCTGCCGATTTTGCTTTCAAGAAGGCGGAGCGCCGCAATATCCTGGAAACCGTCATATAAAACTTTGAGTCTGAGCGAAGCGAGAGCTGTGCCGTCCTGCGCAGGATAAACGACAAACGAATCGCCCGACGGGAATGCGCCGCCCGCATCGGTTACTTTATAAGGGTCAATCGCTCTGACCGAATACTGCGCATTGTAGAAATTATATCCCCACTGAAGGAAGCCCTTGACGTCATATTTATACAGAATGATGCCGAGCACTCTGTTGCGCAGTGAGGGCATAGACATAAATCTGTTGGGAACATATTTGGTGCCCTGTCCGCAGCAATAATAAGTCCAGAGCTCGGGCACATTGCCGACGAACTTTTCGATGTGGTCTTCTGAGGGAATAGGCTGCTTAACCGCACCCGTTTCATAAAATTCATAATCCGAAAGAGCATCGATAATCCTGAATCCGGGAAAGATTTCGGAAATCAGCTTTGCACGCTTTTTGTAGGTTTCGAGTTGCTTTATGTTGGGTTCATCCGAAACGTGGAAAAAGCATTTTTCACGGATGCCCTCGCTGTCGATAACCTTTATAAGCTCCGAGGCAAACGCACGCAGGAATTTATCATATTCCTTGCTTGACGTTCTCGTTGTCCAGCCAAAAATTTTCTTTTCTCTTCCCTTGCTGTCGATAGCCACAATCTTCGGAGCGTGCTTTGCACCCCATTGGGTAAAAAGATGACACATCTCAAAATACTCGATTCCGCATTCGCGGCACATTGCAATCCATTTTCTCAGATTTCTGAAATCGAAATAGTATTTTCCGCCGTTATGGCGCACTCTGACAAGCTGAACCGTTCTTCTCTCGCCGCCGACTCTTGTGTCAAGAGGCGGAGTGAAAAGCGGAGTAAGAATGAAATTCATACCGTGGTCAGCGGCGGTTTTTACGTAGTTTTTGCAAATGCGCCAGAATTCATCGCTGAACGGCTCAACATTATAATAGTTGCAAAGACAGTCGCAATGGAACCAGTTGGTATAAATAATCTCCTGCTTGGGGAGTTCTGCATCGATAACTTCGATTTTCATACTTGCCTCTGCTGTTTCAGATTCCGAATCAATCCTGACCGCAAGCTCGCTTTCCCCTGCTTCACCGTCGGGAGAAACCTCAATCCAAAGGCTGTACCACTTGCCTTTTTCTGCCTTGATTTTTCCGCTGAACGGAATAAGACAGTCGGGGTAATCTCCCGAGGTCTTGCGAAGATAAAGGTCATCTGCGTCTTCATAGCAAGCATTGCCTACGGGAACGTCCTTGACCAAATAAACCTTTGATTTTTCGGCAAGCTTTCCGCTTGTTTCAGCAGTAATTTCCCCGTCATTTCCACAGCAGAATGCCGCCTGAAATGACGAACGCTCGTTTTTGAGCATAGAAAAGCTTTTGTATTCGGGTGCAGACGGTCTTTCATCTGCAAAAACCTTTTCAAGTGAACTTAAAATTAAAAGCTCCATAAAAACACCTCTCTATTTTGAAGCACTCATTAATCTGTCTTTTTCAACAGTCTTATCAACTGCGGTTATAACTGAATTTTCAAAACCGGTTTCCTTAAGACTGCAAACTCCTTCGATTGTCGTTCCGCCGGGTGAGCAGACATTTCTGATAAGCTCGCTGACAGTCAGCGGACTTTCAAGAAGCTGTTTTGCAGAACCGAAAAGCATCTGCGCCGCAATATCCTGAGCTGTTTTTGCGGGGATTCCGTGTTTGACACCCGCGTTTGCAAGCGCATCGGCAAACATATATGCAAAAGCGGGCGCAGACCCTGCAATCGCTGTAAACGCTGAAAAATACTTTTCTTCAAGATGAACAACACTGCCGAAATATGAGCAAAGATCTATTGCAAATTCTTCTTCTTCACGAGTCACATTTTCCGATGCACAAAGAGCTGTCATTGACTCACCGACTGCAGCGTTGATATTGGGCATAATGCGGATAATCTTGGCATCATAGCCAAGATATCCTTTTATTTTATCAATTTCCGTACCTGCCGCGGTGGAGATGATAACCGTTCCGTTTGAGCGTGCTTCATTGCTTATTTCTTTTGCAACAGTCTCAAAATCCTTGGGCTTTACCGCTATAACAACATAATCGCAGTTAGCCGCAATATATTCGGAATATAATTGAATGCGGACGCCAAGCTCTTCGTGAAGATCATTAATTTTTTCTATGTTTAAATCAAAAATCACTATTTCATCTGCAGGTATTTCTTCCGATGCAACAACACCTCTGAGGATTGCACTTGCAAGATTGCCTGTTCCGATAAATCCAAGTTTCACTGTTTTTTACTCCTTTATGAAAAAGGGCGCAAAGCATCATAGCGTGCTCTGCGCCTTGGGTTTTGATACTATATTAAAGCTGTGATGTGCAGTTGGGGCATCTTGTTGCCTCAATTGCGATTTCGCTCTTACAGTAGGGGCATTCCTTAGTTGTGGGAGCTGCGGGAGCTTCTTCTTCAGCCTTCTTTGTCTTTTCTGAAATTGTGTTGATTCCCTTAACAAGAAGGAAAACAACAAACGCCATAATAAGGAAGTTGAGAATTGCGCTGATGAAGTTACCGTAGCTGAGCACAGCCGCACCTGCTTCCTGAGCAGCTTCAAGGGTTGTATATTCACCGCCGTCAAGAGCGATAAACAGATTTGCAAAATCAATACCCTTTGTTGCAAGACTGATAATTGGCATAATAACGTCGTCAACAAGTGACTTAACGATTGCCTGGAATGCACCGCCGACGATAACACCGACTGCAAGGTCAATAACATTGCCTCTCATAATAAACTTTTTGAACTCTGCGCCGAATCCTTTTGCTTTTGACATAATAAAAACCTCCGTTTTGATTATTTACATTTATTAATTTACCAAATATTTTATTAAAGGTCAACACCTTCAAGGTTAAAATTTGGAATAAAACTTTCTTCAGCCGCTTCTCCGCTCTGAAAATAGCAGTTTTCAAAGCCGAGAGCAAGAATTTTTTGCTTTACGATTGAATATTCTCTTGCCGAAAGCCTTCTGTTTATCGGTGGCAAATCTTTTGCTTTTCCGAAAGGCACATACTGACGCATAACGCTGATGTATGTATCCTCCGGCAGGTTTTCACGCACCCACGAAAAAACCTTTACCGCCTGAGAAATATTGCCCGGCAAAACCATATGACGGATTATAAGCCCGCTTTCGGCAATGCCGTTTGAGTCAAGTTTAACCGTGCCGACCTGCCTATGCATTTCAAGAATCGCAGATGATGCATATTCAAAATAATCTACGGCACCCGAATATTTGAGAGCAGGAGCGGAATCGAAATATTTGAGGTCAGGGAGGTAAATATCAACAAGACCTTCAAGCAATTTAAGCGTTTCCGACTTCTCGTAGCCCGACGAATTCCACACTACGGGTACGGGCGACTTGTATTCTTTCAGCACCTTTGCAAGCATCGGCGCATAATGAGTAGGAGTAACCAGATTAAGATTGTGGACACCTTTTTTTATTAGCTCATCAAAGATTTTCATAAGCTCTTTTTCAGTCACTTCTTTGCCGAAAGCATCGTGGCTGAGCCCGTAATTCTGGCAAAAAACGCACCCGAGATTGCATCCCGAAAAAAAGACCGTACCCGAGCCTTTTTCTCCGCTCAGGCAAGGCTCTTCCCAGGAATGCGGAGCCGCTCTCGCAACCTTTATCTTCTCTCCAACGGAGCAAAATCCCGTTTCTTCGCGTCTGTCTGACATACAGTTTCTCGGACATACCGAACATTTCACGGATGATATTTCCACCTTTTCCTTTATTTTTAATATATTATACAATAATATTTAACAAATGCAAGTGATTTTTCATTGCATTATTTTTTATTATGTAGTATAATTAGAAAGATTATAATAGGAGGATTATGCTATGCTTCTTGCAATCGATATCGGCAACACCAACATCACTATGGGTGTTTATAATAAAGACGAGCTTGTTTTCGTTTCAAGACTCGCAACCGACCGCAGCAAAACTCCCGACCAATACGCGGTTGAATTCAAGCAGATTTTTTCGCTTTACGAAATGCCGTGCAACAGTTTTGATGGCGCGGCAATCAGCAGTGTTGTGCCCGAGCTTTCGGGAGCGATGAGCAGCGCGGTTGAAAGAGTCACGGGGTGCAAGCCTATGATTCTCGGACCCGGAATCAAAACGGGTATGAACATTCTGATTGATAATCCTGCTCAGCTTGGCGCAGACCTTCTTGCAGGCTGTGTAGGTGCGGCGGCGCTCTATCCTCTCCCCTGCCTTGTCATTGATCTCGGCACGGCAAGCAAGATAAGCGTTATCGATAAAAACGGCGCTTTCTGCGGCTGCACAATTGCACCCGGCATCGGTATTTCGCTTGATGCTCTTTCGGCAAGAACCTCTCAGCTTCCTGCAATCAGCCTTAAAACTCCTGCAAAGGCAATCGGAAAAAACACAATCGATTCTATGCAGTCGGGCACGGTTTTCGGCTACGCTTCGATGATAGACGGTATGTGCGAAAAGCTTGAAGAAGAACTCGGCGAAAAGGTTGCGTCGAGAGTTGCAACGGGCGGTCTTGCAAAGGACCTCATCAAAAGCTGTAAGCAGGAAATAATCTTCAACAGAGAACTTATTCTTTACGGACTCAAAGTTCTTTATGAAAAGAACAAAAAGTAAATATTTATTATTCGTCAAATTTTGCGTTACATCCCAAAAACGGTATGAACTTTCTTTATTGGAGCACGCAGATTAACGTTAAGGGAGTAGCAGCAAGGAGGAATATATATTATGTCAAAATCATCCGCAAAAACCGGACGCATACTGCGTCTGACCCAGCTGTCTGTGCTTGTTGCATTGCTGCTTATATTCGGCTTCACAAGCATCGGCTACATCAAAATCGGCGTTATCGAAATAACGCTCAACATCATCCCCGTTGCCATAGGCGCAATTGTACTCGGACCTTCTGCCGGGGCAATATGCGGCGCAATCTTCGGTCTTACCAGCTTCTGGCAGGCCTTTTCGGGAATGAGCGCATTCGGAGCAATGCTCGTTAACGTAAGCCCGATTCTCACCTTCATTCTCTGCTTTGTACCGAGAATTCTCGAAGGCTTGCTGACCGCTCTTATCTTCAAGGGACTTTCAAAGGTTTGTAAAACGAACTCACTTCCCTGCACGGTTTCGGGTCTTGCTTGTCCGCTTATCAACACGCTTCTTTTCGTCGGCGGATTCATTCTGCTTTTCGGTCAGACCGATGTTTTTGCCAACCTTTACGGTCAGTCCGCGGCAACAAACATTGTTGCATTCTTTGCGTGGTTTGTGGGACTCAACGGTGTTGTTGAAGCAATCGCAGGTTTTGTTATTGCATCGGCAGTTTCAAAAGCTCTTCTTACCGCAAACAAAAAAATTCTTTAATATAAGGTGATTCAATGCCAATTAAAATAGCAAACGAACTTCCCGCACACAAGTCGCTGGAATCCGAAAACATTTTTGTTATGACCGAGGATAGAGCAATGTCGCAGGACATACGTCCGCTCAACATTCTTATTCTTAATCTTATGCCGACAAAAATCGAAACGGAAACCCAGATTCTCCGATTGCTCAGCAACTCACCTCTTCAGGTTGAGGTTGAGCTTCTGCAGGTAAAATCACATAAATCAAAAAACACTTCTCAGGAGCATATGCTCAAATTCTATAAAACCTTCGATGAGATTTGCGAAAAGAAATACGACGGTCTTATCGTTACGGGTGCACCGGTTGAAAACCTTGAATTTGAGCAGGTTGACTATTGGGACGAGCTTTGCACCATCTTTGAATGGAGCAAAAAGAACGTTTACTCAACCTTCCATATCTGCTGGGGTGCTCAGGCTGCTCTTTATTATCATTACGGAATCCCGAAATACCCGCTTGACGAAAAGCTTTTCGGAGTTTTCCCCCACAAGTGTCTTGACACCTATCATCCGCTGATGAGAGGCATTGACGACACTTTCTATGTGCCGCATTCAAGACATACGGAAAACAGAAGAAGCGATATCGCGCTCGTCAAGGATTTGCAGATTCTCTCTTATTCGGAGCAGGCAGGTGTTCATCTTATTTCAGATATGGATTGCAGGAACTTCTTTGCAACGGGTCATTCGGAATATGACAGAGAAACTCTTGCCAAAGAATATTTCAGAGATGTCAACAAGGGACTTGAAATTAAAGTACCGTTCAATTACTTTCCCGATGACGACCCGAATATGCTTCCGAAAATGTGCTGGAAGGGCACAGCAAACCTGCTTTTCACCAATTGGCTGAATTATTTCGTTTATCAGCAGACACCTTATGATTTGAATACACTCTAAAAAACAACCGCAGAATTAAGTTTCTGCACTTAATTCTGCGGTAAAGTTTATCTCAACTTTAAATATATAAGACCGCACACAATCGCCGTATGGAGAGCAATCTCGAGCGGCAGACCAATCATAAATTTTTTGTGCTTCGTTTTGTGGCGTATGGTTTTCATCGTCACATACATCGGCAGTGCACCGCCGAAAAGACCGAGAGTCATCAGCGTTGCTTCGGGCACTCTCCATCCCCCTCTTTTTGCGGAAGCTTTATCCGCAACGGTCATCACAACCGAAACAAGTGAAACACCCGCAAGATAGATTATCAATAAATTAAAATACCACGGCATTATAAACAGTCCTTTTTAATATATTTATTTCGAAAGAAACAATGAAAGGAAAAGCAGATGAAAAAACTTATTCCTTTGATTTTGATTATATCTCTTTTATTTACCTCGTGTCAACTGAGAAGCGGCGAAATTGTTCTGCCTGATGCAGAAACGTCAACTGAAGAATATACGGAATATTATTCATACACGTATCAGCAGACCGAAACAGTTTCAGCAACACAGGAAGATATCACGGTTATGAATATAATAACGGGCGTTGCAACAACAATTGCATTGACTCTCGCACCAACCAAACCGATTAAAACAACGGCAAAAGAAGCCGAAAAAACAGCAGTCAGAGCAACATTAAAACCCACCGTTGCGGCGACAAAGCCGTCAACAAAACCCGTCACAACCGTTAAACCGACAGCAGTTCAGACCACGTCCGCATCTTCGGTTTCTGACGAGCTTCGCGGCATATGGATTTCCTGCTACGACCATATTTCCGCCGCAGGGAAAACAAGGGAAGAATATAAATCCGCAACCGACAAAATGTTCAAAAGCATTAAAGACTTTGGGTTGAACACGGCGTTTGTTCATCTGAGAGCCTTTTCGGATGCGTTTTACAAATCGGATATTTATCCGTATTCGTCATATATCGCAGGCACCGAGGGTGCAAATCTTCCGTTTGACCCGTTCGCCGTTATGCTTGAAAGCGCGAAGAAATACGGAATTTCCGTTCACGGCTGGATAAACCCGTTCAGAGTTTCAACAAAAAAAGACCCTTCACTTCTCAGCAGCAAAAACCCTGCAAAAGCGATTATCGATTCCGGTAATGCGGACGGTGAGATCTGCATTCTCTCAAACGGAATCTACTACAATCCGTCGTGCCCGTCCAATCATGAAAGAATCATTAACGGTGTTCGTGAAATAATAAGCAAATACGACATCGACGGCATACATATCGATGATTATTTTTATCCGTCAACCGATTCTTCAATTGATAAAAAGCAATATTCACTTTACAAATCCGAAGGCGGTACGCTCAGCCTTTCGGACTGGAGAAGAAACAGCGTCAATGCATTTGTTTCTTCGCTTTATTCGGCAGTGAAATCGGCGGATTCATCGCTGATATTCAGCATCAGCCCCGCCGCACAGCTCGACAAAAACCGCAGCGAATATTATGCAGACTGCGAATTATGGCTTTCGCGCGCAGGCTATGCCGATTTGATCATTCCGCAGATTTATTTCGGATTTGAGCACGAAACACTTGATTTCAGCTCACTTCTCAAAAAGTGGAGCAGTCTTTCAAGAGCATCGGGTGTTAAGCTCGCTTGCGGAATTGCGGCATATAAATGTGCAACAAAAGATACGTATGCAGGCTCAGGCTCGGCAGAATGGCAGAACAACACCGATATTCTTGCCCGTCAGCTAAAAACAATAAGAAACAACAAAAGCTACAGCGGTTTCGTTGTTTTTTCCTATCAGGATTTAACCCGAAGCGCTTGTAAAACAGAAATTCAGAATCTTAAAAATGCCGTCAACTGAACGGCATCGGGTAACAATAATGAAAAAGAACAAAATTCTCATAGCTGCAATTATAGGAATCGCCGTTGTAATCGTCGGTATTATTGCCGCAATGTTTGCAACGGGCAAATTCGATTCACTTAAAAGCAATTACGAAATCGAAATAACTACCCCGTCTGTCACCGAAGCAACGCAGGAGCAGACTCTTGCAGTTTCGGGCAGACCCAAAAGCCAAAGACCCGAATCGGTTATCGCTTCGGTATATAATTCATACTCGGAAAACAGCGTAAATGAGCTTGCACTATTTAACGGACTCGGCTTTAATACGGTTATTTTTGAACTGACGGCGGATAACGGAGAAAAAATCGTTCCGCTTCTTGAAACGGCAAAAAAACACTCTTTGTATTTCGGAATCAAAGCGGATGCTTCCGCAGAGTCGGAGCATATTACAACCTTCGTTGAGAAAAACAATGTTGATTTTGTAATCGTCGGCGGATGCGATGAAACAATCACGGCATCTTATGTTGAATCGGTCGGAAGTCTTTGTACTTCACTCAAAACGATTGACTCATATGTCCTTATCGGACTTGATCCGATTTTTGCATCAAAAGCATCCGATTCTCTTACAGAACTTATCGACAACAGGAAAGCGGATTTTATCTTTCTTTCCCACGAAAACGGAAAGGACTCTTCGTTTGAATCTGCGCAGATGGTATGGAATGAAGAATCATATCCCCTCTGGCTTTGCCACGACCTGAGCGGACTCAAATCATATTCAACCGACAAGGCATCTGCCGCAGTTGAACTTGTTGCCGCCTCCGCAGATATGTCTATGTGCAAGGCGCTTGCATTTTATCCGTTCGGTGAGATTGCAAACGCATCGGGTTCTGCGGCGGATATTGTGAAAAACTATATCAAAAACCGCGATACATACCTTCTTGATAAAGAATTCTCACTCACAAGTCATAAAACAACTTCAATAACCGTTGAACAATCAAAAATCACCTTCAGAGGTACAAGCAGTCCTGCGCACGACCTTCTTTGTAACGGTCAGAAGCTTTCCGTTGCCAAAAACGGCGATTTCTCGCTTGACTGTCAGCTTGTACCCGGCGAAAATACTGTAAAATTCGAACACAAAGGTAAAACCTACATATATAAAGTAACCTATAAAATCAAGCTTCTCAAATCCGTTTCGCCTTCGGAGGATATTTCGGTGCCCGGCGGAATGCTTGTTGAAATTTCCGCAGTTGCTCTCAAGGATGCGTCTGTTACCGTTTCATTCAACGGCAAAACCTATAAAATGGAGCAAAGTGACGGACACGGCGAAGACACCCCCGATGCGGCATCGGATTTCACTACATTCTCCGCATCCCTTGAAACTCCGCAAAGCATGGAAAAGACTCAGAAGCTCGGCAAATACAAGGTAACCGCAACATACAATTCTCTCTCGGAATCCAAAAACGGCGCAAATGTTACGGTAACAGCAAAGGAAATCGTCACATCTCCTCCGCCGGCACAGCCGCCTTCAACAACAGCAAATTCAACAACCACACAAGCACCGACAACTCAGCTGAGCACAAATCCCATTTCCGACGCAACAACTTCGGCTGATATCAGCGAAACTCAAAACAGTGACCGCGAAACTCAGTCACAAACCGTTCAGCAGTCTTCTCCGTCAAACGGCACGCTTCAGAAATATTTCTATACGGAAAATTACGGTCTCGGAAGCGCAAAAATATGTGAAATTATCGACGATTACGTTGAAGTTTATCCGGGCAACACGAGCAGTACATTCTCTGTGCCCGACTGTTCTCCTCTTCTTAAAGGAACGGTTGACTATGTAAACGGTTCACCCGTTACGCTTGACGGAGATACTTATTATATTCTCGCTTCGGGTCTTAAAGTGCCCACTTTCCGCGAAGAAAGACTCGCATCCGGAAGTATGGGTAAAATTACTCATATCAGCATAAAAGACGGATTTGTTATGCCGAAAAACAGCATAAAGCTTCTCTCATGCAGCTCGGGCGGCGGCAAAACAACAATCGTTCTTGAAATGAACAGAGCTGTTGCTTTCTCGGCAAAGCTTACGGGTCAAAGCTATAATATGTATAACAGCAGACCCGTTGCCGTAACATCACTCAATTGTACCGGTCTTGACTTCACTTTCAGCGACACCGTAACTGCAGAAGGCAGCTTTGCATTTATGGATTCCGTTATCAAAAGCGCAAACTGGAGTTCAGACGAAAAGGCTTCGACGGTCACTCTTTCGATGAAGCTTTCAAACGCAGGCAAATTTTACGGATTCCACTATGAATTCAATAACGACGGCAATCTTGTCATCACCGTGAAACATAAGCCTTCATCCTCACTCAGCGGCTACACAATTATGCTTGACCCCGGCCACGGCGGGATTGACCCCGGTGCCGCCTGCGCGGTTTCTTCGTCAAGCTTCGGCAACGAGAAGCATATCAACCTTTCGATTGCAACCAAAGTAAAAGAGCTTCTTGAAGCGGAGGGTGCAAAGGTGCTTATGACAAGAACAACCGATAAGTGGGTATGCTACACGGACAGAAACAATGAGGTGCGCAAAAACGACCCTGATATGTTTATTGCCATCCATTGCGATTCAAGCTCAACCGCCTCTGCAATGGGTACCTCAGCTTATTACTACAGAGCCTACGGTCAGCCGCTTGCCAAGGCAATCCACAACAGCATAGTAAATGCTTATAAGAATGAAATATATAAAGATCAGTCTGCTGAAATTAAAAATAAGGTCAGCAGAGGAGCCAATTTCTATGCATTCAGAGTTGCAAGGGTTGAGGAATGCCCCGCAATTCTTATCGAATACGGCTTCGTTTCAAATATGAATGAATGTCAGATTCTTCAGACCGCCTCTAACAGAGATATCCTTGCTCAGGCAACGGTCAACGGAATCAAGGAATACATCAGTCAGAGCTGAGCCTTTTACGGATATAAGAACAGATTCCGTACGCGGGAATGCTGAGAAAAAACCAAGCTATGCAGAACTGCAGACATATCTGTCCGAAAAGGTTGAAGGGTTTGTCCGAATAATCCCAGACATTCCATCCTAAGCCCACATTAACAGCCATTCCGACGGCGAATTCAAGGCTTGTTATAACCGTCATTCCCAAAACACATTTCATCAGAAAGTTAAGATTACTTTCCCTGCTTATAAGGTTAAAAAGAACCAAAACCGTTCCGCCGGTAAGCGCCATAGTCCAATGAGTATAGCCTCTTACGGCAACTTCAATAAGGCCGTATGCAACTGCTCCGACGGCAAAACACATAAAATATTCTTTGACTTTCTTCACACAATCACCTTAAATTAATCTGTGCAAAAGAGGTGTTTTTATGCGGCAGATGACCGCTTTAATCAAACCTGCATCCTCCGCGTGCAATCTTCGCTGCAGCTACTGTTTTTATTGCGACGAAGCGGATTCACGTCAAAAAAACGCAGCTTCAAAAATGGAAATTTCAACAGCGGAAAATCTTATTAAAAAGATGTTTGATTTCTGCGGTGAAAACTCGGTTCTCACATTTATGTTTCAAGGCGGCGAGCCGCTGCTTGCAGGCGTTGATTTTTTTAGAGATTTCATAAAAATTGCAGAAAACAACAGAACGAAAGGCAGCGTTATTCAATATTCGCTCCAGACGAACGGAACCTTGATTAATGAAGAATTCTGCAAGCTTTTTAGAGAGTACGATTTCCTTATCGGCGTTTCGGTTGACGGCGATAAAGAATTGCACGACAAAAACAGATGCAAGTCATTTGACGATGCGATGAAAGGGATTGAGCTTCTGCGAAAGCACGGAGTTGACTTCAACATTCTTTCCGTCATAACAGCAAAAACCGATGCATCAATGTTTTTTGATTTCTGTGTCAGAAATAATTTCCGCAATGTTCAGCCGATTTACTGCCTTGATTCGCTCAGCGGCGAAAAGGGTGAATACAGCATCGGCGCAAAGCAGCTTGCCAGATTCAAAAAAAGGCTGTTCAATCTGTGGTTTGCCGAAGTTTCAAAAGGAAATCACTTTTATGTCAGAGATTTCGATAATCTGCTTTCGCTTATCACAAAGGGCGTTGCCGAGCAATGCGGTGCAAGCGGCAGATGCAATGCTCAGCTTGTTGTGGAAGCAGACGGTACCTGCTATCCCTGCGATTTTTACTGCCTCGACGAATTTGAATGTGCCAACATAAACGATACCGATATCAACGGAATTCTGAATTCCGAAGGACTTAAAAAATTCTTTGAACACGACGAAGAAAAGAATTCTCTTTGTGCCTCTTGCCCCGTGAGAACAGTTTGCGGCGGCGGATGCAAAAGATACAGAAGCCTTTACAATCAGCTTTCAGGCTACTGCCCGCAGATGGATTTCATTTTGCACGTGCTTGAAAAGCTGAAGAGTGTCAGAAGATAAAGGAGAGTTAAAATGAAAAAGCCGAATATTATTTTCTATTTTTCGGACCAGCAGAGAGCGGATTCCGCAGGCTGTTACGGTCAGCCGCTTGACGTCACACCGAATCTTGATGCAATGGCAGAGGAAGGCACTCTCTTTGAGAACGCATTCACTTGTCAGCCCGTCTGCGGACCGATGCGTGCCTGCCTTCAGAGCGGCGTTTATGCATCTCAGAACGGCTGCTACAGAAACGATATCGCACTTCCTACGGATATGAAAGGCATTGCTCACTATCTGTCCGACGCAGGCTATGACACCGCATACATAGGCAAATGGCATCTTGCATCCGATAAGGAGCACCGCCTTGCAACAAAGCCGACACCGAAAGAGAGAAGAGGCGGCTATGATTACTGGAGAGCCGCAGATATCCTTGAATTCACTTCTCACGGCTATAACGGATATATCTTTGATGAAAACTGCAATAAAATCAGTTTCAAAGGATACAGAGCAGATAAAATCAATGATTTTGCAATTGAATATGTGAAAAAACAACACGAAAAACCTTTCTTTATGTTTGTTTCACAGCTTGAACCTCACCATCAGAATGACCGTTTCCGTTTTGAATCGCCCAGAGGTCTTTCAAAGAAATTCAAGAACTACGAAATTCCCGGTGACCTTATGGGCACGGTCGGCGACTGGAGAATTCAGATGCCGTCTTACCTTGCGTGCTGTAACCGTGTTGACGAAAATTTCGGCAAGCTTATTCAGACTCTCAAGGACGAAGGCTTGTATGATAACACAATCATTATTTATACCTCCGACCACGGCTGCCATTTCAGAACCCGCAACGCTGAATACAAGCGTTCCTGCCACGAAAACAGCATCAAGATCCCCCTCGTAATTACAGGCGGTGCTTTTACCGGCGGCGGCAGAATCGACGACCTTGTTTCGCTCATCGACCTTCCCGCAACGGTGCTTGACATTGCAGGCGCTGAAATCCCCAAGCATTTTATGGGCAAGAGTCTTGTTGATAAAAAAGGGCGCGAAAGCGTATTTATTCAGATTTCCGAAAGCCAGATAGGCAGAGCTGTCAGAACAGACAGATGGAAATATTCCGTTTCCGCAAAGAACGCAGATAAGGCATTTTCGAATGTTTACTATGAGGACTGCCTTTACGACCTTAAGCACGACCCCTATGAAAAAAACAATCTCGCCGCACACCCCGGATATTCCAAAACAAGAGCGATGATGCGTGAAATCCTTGTTGAATATATGACAAAAGCGGGAGAACCCGAATTCGAAATAAAAGAAAAAGAATCTGACAAATAATCACACGGAGGTTTATTATGTTTTTTAATCTTGTTCCCGAAAAATTAAGCTGGCTCGGAATTGTTATTCTGCCCGTTATCGTTTGTTCCGTTCTTCTCGCTCTCTTCAAAGATAAGCTTCCCCGTGACCAGGGCAGAGAATTCGCATTCAACGGCAAGCTCTCTGCAGGCAAGGTAAGAGGTGCCGGAATTGTTTTCGTTTGTGCGTTCATTATTGTTTCCCTTCTCACTCTTGCGCTTCCCGTAAACTCAACCGTAATTGTAATGAATCTTGAATATTATTTCTATCTCATTCTCATTTTCCTCGGTATGCTTTCCGGTTATCTCGACGACAAAGCCGAAAAGCCTTGGGGCGAATATAAAAAAGGCGCAATCGACCTTGTAATTTCCGCTCTTACCGCCGCAAACTTCGTTTATTTCAATCCCGATACGTTAAGCGTAAGCTTTTTCGGACTGACACTCAACATACCTCCCGTTGCTTTCGGAATAATTGCCGCCGTTCTTGTGTGGATGCTCATTAATGCCACAAACTGCTCCGACGGCATCGATGGTTTCTGCGGAAGCCTTACAATAGTTTCTCTTATCTCGATTATGGGCGCAGTCACCGTTCTCGGTGCTGAAGATTCAAGAATAAATTATCTCATCATCATAATGATTTTCACGCTTCTCCCCTATCTTTGGAAGAATGCGGAACCGAGCACAATGATGATGGGCGACGCAGGCTCAAGAGCACTCGGACTTTTCCTCTGCATCTGCATTTTCAAAACAGGTAACATTCTTCTTGTTATTCCCTTCTGCTTTATGCTTTGCCTCGACGGTCTTCTCGGAATTGTCAAAGTTTCCCTTATCCGTTTCTTTAAAATGAAGAATGCATTCAAAAACATCCGAACACCGCTTCACGACCATTTCAGAAAAAACAAAGGCTGGTCAAACACTCAGGTTATCTTCCGTTTCTGTATGATTCAGGCTGTTATTTCGGCAGTTACTCTTATTGCAATTAAGTAAAAGCAAAGTGGGTATTTCAATAAGATGAAAAAGCCGTTTTCTCCGAACGACAGGCATATAAAAATATGTCGAGTTCGGAGAAACGGCTAAAAAGAAACATAAGACAATCATTTATCGTTCTATAGTATCATTAAAAAGACTTGCAAAGGCAAAAAACCTCTGCAAGCCTTTTCTTATTCATTCCGTTTCTTTTGTTCTTCGCTTAGTGAGACCCCACTTTTTGTGTATTTTGCTTAAATTTTAACATCTGAACGATTGACTATTAAATAAAAATTATATATAATTATAGTAATTATAATATATTCGGGGTTATTTATGAAAAAGATTATTTCTATTATTCTGGCATTATTATTAACTGTAACCGCTTTTTCGGGATGCGGTAATTCCGAAAAAGACAAGGTTTACATCGGTGAAGGAAAAATGACTGTCCTGCGTTCTCTCGTTACGTCAAACGGATTTATTGCGGACGAAATTTTCGGCTCGGGTCATCTTCCCGTCGATATGTCAAAAACCGTTACACAAAGCAATCAGACCTTTGCCCCCGTTGTATCCGACAAAATCGGAAGCTATGCAGAGCTTGAAGCCTTGCTTAAATCGGTTTATACCGAAGATGTGGTCAACACACTTCTCAACGAGCCGAAGAAATATGTTGAAATCGACGGTATTCTTTATTTCGATGTTCAGTATGAAGCTTCGGAAACCGAAAAGAAATATGACTGGTCGGAATTCGAAATTGAATTTGAAGAAACCAACGAAGACACAAGTCAATCTTTTGAAGTTAAACTCAAAAAGGCAAACGGTTGGAAATCAAAAATTGATATTCAGATTATTGATATCGACGGAATGCCGCGTCTTTGCGGATTTTACAATTAAAGGAGATGAGCCAATTGAGCAATATAAAAACAAGATGGTTTAAGGTGATTGACAGAAACTGCCCTCTCCCCGAATATCCGAGACCCCAGCTTGAAAGAGAAAGCTGGATGTGTCTCAATGGTGAATACGATTACGCCGTAACCGATAAGAATTCGGATATCCCCGAAAAATTCGACGGCAAGATTCTTGTTCCGTTTTCAATTGAATCCGAAGCATCGGGTGTTAACAAACCTCTCTCTCCCGAGGAAAGACTCTGGTACCGCAGAAAGTTCACCCTGACCGATGAATTCAGCGGCAAAAGAACTCTTCTTCACTTCGGTGCTGTTGACTGGCAGTGCAGTGTATGGGTCAACTCCGTGCTTGTCGGCGAGCACACGGGAGGATATAACCCGTTCAGCTTCGATATAACAGATATACTTAAGGACGGCGAAAACGAGCTTGTCGTCAAGGTATATGACCCCACCGATTCGGGCCATCAGCAAAGAGGTAAGCAGGTTAACAAAACCCACGGCTTCTGGTACACCGCAACATCGGGTATCTGGCAGACCGTGTGGCTTGAGCCCGTAAACCATTGCAGAATCGAAAAAATAAAGCTTCTGCCCGATATAGATAAAAACACTATCAACATTGATGTTACATCCACCTGCGAATGCGGCGGAAAACTCTATGCTAAAATTCTTGACGGAGATACAATCGTCTATGACGGAGAAATCAGCGCAAAGGATTCAATACGCATAGCCGATGCAAAACTCTGGAGTCCCGAATCTCCGTTCCTCTATGACCTTTATCTTACTCTTGACTGCGACGGAGAAAAGGACGAGGTAAAGAGCTATTTTGGTATGAGAAAATTCTCAATTGTCAAGGATTCAAAAGGCATTCTCAGACTCGCTCTCAACAACGAGCCTTATTTCCAGAAAGGTCTTCTTGACCAGGGCTACTGGCCCGAAAGCCAGCTCACTCCTCCCACCGATGAAGCAATGATATTCGACATTGAAAAGATGAAAGAGCTCGGCTACAATATGCTCAGAAAGCACATCAAGGTTGAGCCGCTCCGCTGGTATTATCACTGCGACAGACTCGGAATGCTCGTATGGCAGGATATGGTCAGCGGCGGGGAGTACATCGGTCAGATTCTTGCCGGAGTTCTTCCCAACATAAATGTTCACGTTAAAGATAATATGTATAACAGCTTCAAAAGAGGCAAGCCCGAATGGCGCGAGGAGTTCCGTCAGGAGCTTTGGGGTATGATCGATAACCTCTACAACAGCGTTGCAATCTGCTGTTGGGTTCCCTTCAATGAAGGCTGGGGTCAGTTTGACGCAAAAGAAATCGGAATAAAGGTCAAGGAGCTTGATCCGTCAAGATTCGTTGACCACGCAAGCGGCTGGCACGACCAGGGCGGCCCCGATTTCAGAAGTATGCACAGATACATAATTCCCGTAACTCCCCCGTTCAGATATGAGTATAAAGGCAGGCCCTGGGTTCTCAGCGAATACGGCGGTTACAGCTGGAACATCAAGGGTCACGTATGGAACGCCGCAAAATCGTTCGGATACATTATGTATTCAGACAGCAAGGCTCTTTCTGCTGCATACAAAAAGCTCCACGAAAAGCAGATTATTCCTCTTATCAAAAAAGGACTTTGCGCAACGGTCTATACTCAGGTCAGCGATGTTGAATTTGAAGTCAACGGTGTTTACAGCTACGACCGCGAGGTTCTCAAACTTGATAAAGATATGGTTACAGAAATCAACAGCAAGCTCACTTATTAAAGCACAAAACCCACCTTCATAAAAGAAAGGGTGATTGCATGGCATCAGCTCCGAATTCAAGGACAAGATTGCTTTGCCTTATTGAGATTCTCACCATGTATTCCGATGTTCAGAATATTCTTTCCGCAGAAGAAATATGTGAAAAGCTGCTTGAATACGGTTATGAGGTCACAAAAAGAAGCGTGCTTTCTGACATAAGAACAATAAACACCACTCCGATAAAAATCATCAGCGTTTCAAAGCCCAAAAAAGGATACTATCTTGCCAAAAGCTATTCGCCTGCCGCAAGCCAGCTTGTCCTTGAAGCGGTTTTTTCGTCGGATATGCTTTCCGCTGAGGATGTTGAATACATAAAAACATACCTTCGCAGAAACATCTGTGTTCCGTCGCTGGAGCTTGTCCTTAACACCACACGCAACTATAATGACTTGACGGCAAAGCGCGATGTTTCTAT
Organism: Acutalibacteraceae bacterium; assembly: GCA_045535475.1. Lineage (GTDB taxonomy): Bacteria > Bacillota > Clostridia > Oscillospirales > Acutalibacteraceae > CAG-177. Next base: position 23,522 of record JAZSLR010000056.1, read on the forward strand.
TGATACACTTTATAATATCCGAGTTGCAATCAGGGACAAGAAGAAAATCAGACTTGAAGTTTCAAGGATTGTTCCGGGAGACTACTTTTCAAGCACCGAAAGACTTGAAACCATAACGGTTTCGCCTCTTTTTATCGCCGTTGCAAACAGCTCGATTGCACTCACTTTTACACACGGTGAAAATGCAGATGTTGCAGAGTATATCAACATTTCGAGAATTCGCTCTGCTACCGTTTTGCAGGAAAAAGCAACGGAAATCATCGATGAACCTGAAAAAGTTATAAATTATTTTGACAGACACCCGATTGAGTATTATAATTATAAGGCGCGCTGGCTTATTATTGAATTTAAAGAAAGCGACCTTGAAATTGTCGAGTCGTATTTTCGGGCTCCGGTTCAATACCGAAAAGCAGAAAAGAACGGATATTGCGTAGCAAAGGTTTACACGGTCATAAACCGTGAACTTATCGGCTGGCTGTTCTTAAACAGCGACAAATTTACAATTCTGGCACCAGACGGCTTATATGAGCTGTTCAGAAATAAAGCAAAAAATATTTTATAAGTAAGAGGTATTTTTATGAATCACTCAACCAAATCTTCAATCATCAAAAGAATTATAGCTGCTATGCTGGCTTTAGTTCTTGTTTTCGGGCTTGCCGCTTGCAAAGATAATGTTGACAAGCCTTCAAACACCGATATAAGCGATGTGGTTGCATCCGAAAAGAAGATTGCAATTCTTGTTGCTCCCGAGGCACAGTATCCCGAAGATTACAAAGCAGCAGCAGAATTTGCAAAGGAATATCCCGATAAGGTTGTTATTAAAGAATATGCAGACAGCCGTATTCTTAAAGCAGGCAACCCTGAAATTATGACAATTTCTCAGGAGCTTGCATCAGACAGCGAAATCGGCGCCATCATTTATGCAAGAGCAACACAGTTCACATCCAATGCAATCAACGCTGCAAAGACAATCAATCCTGAAATCGTTACCGTTTGTGTTGAGCCTGAAGAATCGGTTGAAAAGATTGCAGCAACAGCAAACCTTGTTTACTGCGTTGACTGGGAAAAAGCAGCAAAAGATATCGTTGCAACAGCTAAAAACCAGGGTGCAAAATATTTTGTTGTGTTCTCAATCAACCGCCATATAAATGAAAATCCTCTTCTTATGAACGCTAACGGTGCAATCAAGCTTGCTTGCGAAGAAGCCGGAATCACCTACGTTTATGAAAATTCAGTTGACCCCATCTATTCATCAGGCATAAATGGCTCACGTCAATTTATAAAGGAAGCAGTTGCAAGACTCTATAACAACAAGAATATTGAAGGCACAGACGTTGCTCTTTTCTCAACAGACAGCTCTGTTCAGCCCACTCTTATTGAAGTTGCCAATTCAAAAGGTCTTATTTATACCTGCCCCTCATTCCCCACAGCATATAACGGACTCGGCGAATCTTATGAAATCGCAATGCCTGAAAGCATTGCGGATCTTGATAAGTACATCGAAAGCGCAAAAGCAGCTGCAAATGCAGATGCAGAGGGCAAAGCAAGACTCGCAATCTATAAATTCCCCCTTGCAGCAACTCTTCTCAAGAGTGCTCTTCACTGTGCATTTGATATCCTCAACGGCACTTTGACAGCAGAAAATATGGCAACATATGCAGCCGGCAGAGCAGTAAACGCAGCCGATAACAAGGGATTTGCAGTAGCTCCTTACGGCGCTCTCTCAAATGTTTTTGCAGCTTACTGCGAAGGATTTGAAATCATAAAGTAATATAATCAGAAATAATCCCCACAATTTTCGTGAACCTGAAAATTGTGGGGATTATTATTTTTATCTTATTTTCCTGCTCTGAGGTCTACGCGACGGATCTTACCGCTGATTGTCTTAGGCAGGTCATCTCTGAATTCAACGATTCTGGGATACTTATAGGGAGCGGTGCGCTCCTTGACATATTTCTGAATTTCCTTTTTGAGTTCATCGGTTTTTTCCGTGCCCTTTGTAAGAACAATGTCTGCCTTAACGACCTGACCTCTGATTTCATCGGGAGCAGCCGAAACCGCGCATTCGAGAACATAAGGAAGCTCCATAATAACGCTTTCAATCTCGAAGGGTCCTATGCGGTAGCCCGATGACTTGATAAGGTCATCAACACGTCCGACATACCAGAAGAAGCCGTCCTCGTCACGCCAAGCGGTGTCGCCTGTGTGATAGATATCATCGTGCCAGGCTTCCTTGGTCTTTTCTTCGTCACGGTAATATTCCATAAAGAGACCGCAGGGTGAGCCCGCTTCTGTTCTGACTACAATCTCGCCAACCTCACCGACCTTAGCGATTGTACCCTCGTTTGTAATAAGGTCAACATCAAAGAGCGGACTGGGCTTGCCCATTGAACCAACTTTGATTGACGAACCGACAAAGTTACCGATTGCAAGGGTTGTTTCGGTCTGACCGAAGCCTTCCATAAGGCGGATACCCGTTGCCTTGAGGAACTGCTGGAACACCTCGGGATTAAGTGCCTCACCGGCGGTGGTTGCATATTTGATTGACTTGAGGTCATAGTTTGCAAGGTCTTCCTTGATAAAGAAGCGATACATAGTGGGAGGTGCACAGAATGTTGTTATCTTATGCTTTCCGATAAGCTTAAGAATATCATCGGCAACAAAGCGGTCAAAGTCATAAGTGAATATGCCTGCTTCGCAAAGCCACTGACCATAAAGCTTGCCCCAAAGTGCCTTGCCCCAGCCGGTATCTGAAATTGTGAAATGAAGACCGTTGGGGTCAACATTGTGCCAATATTTAGCGGTGATGAAATGACCGAGAGGATATCTGTGGCTGTGCATTGCGATTTTGGGATAACCTGTTGTGCCCGAAGTGAAGAACATAAGCATCGGGTCATAACCAAATGCACCGTCTTCTGCCAAAGGTCTTTCAAAAACATCGCTGAACTGGCAGTATTCTTCATCGAAGCTGTGCCAGCCGTCGCGCTTGCCGTGAGCGATAATCTTTGTTTTGAGAACATCACATTTTTCAGCTGCAAGCTCAACCTGATGGGCAACCTCGCCGTCTGCCGTGCAGACGATTGCGCTTATCTGACCCGCATTGAAGCGGTATTCAAAGTCGTGCTCAACGAGCTGATTGGTTGCGGGAACAACGATTGCACCAATCTTATGAAGAGCAAGAATGGAGAACCAGAACTGATAGTGACGCTTGAGAACAAGCATAACTCTGTCACCCTTCTTGATGCCGAGTGAACGGAAATAGTTGGCAGTCATTGCCGAATGGCGGCTCATATCGCTGAATGTGAAGCGTCTTTCCGTTCCGTCGTTTTCAATGTGGAGCATCGCAGTTTTATCGGGGCTCTTCTTTGCAAGCTCATCAACAACATCAAATGCAAAATTGAACTTGTCATCGTTCTTGAATTTTATTCCGTTAAGAACGCCGTTTTCGTCAAGAGTTGTTTCAATAAACTTTTCATAAACGGGATTCTGAAGATTGGCAAGGTCAACATTTGTTATGCTGGGAGTTTTGATTTCTTCAACATACTCGCTCATTTCCGAAGAACCGTCGGGAGAAATAACGATTGCATAGAATTCGCATTCCTTGCCGCCGACTGCCATTTCGTTATGAGGTACGGAGGAATCAAAATAAATGCAGTCACCCTCGTTAAGAGTTTCCGTTCTGTCGCCGATGATAATCTTAAGAGTACCCTTGGTGACAATATTTATTTCCTGACCTGCGTGAGAAACGCAATGGTAAGGGGGATTGAGAGCCTCTTCCGAATAGGGAATAACAACTCTGAAAGGCTCTGCGATTTTATTCTTGAAGAAAGGAGCAAGGCGGTTATAAACAAAGCCTTCTCTTCTTGTTATAGGCATACCCTCGCCTTTTCTTGTGAGAGTATACTCTGTCAGGCTGGGGCTGCTGCCTTCCATAATATCGGTGATTTCAACACCGCATACCTGTGCGAAATTATAGATGAATGTGAAGCTGAAATCTCTGCTTCCCGATTCATAGAAGCAGTATTCTTCCTCACTCATACCGATTTTTGATGCCATTTCGCCCTGAGTAAGACCCATATCCAGACGAAGAGCAATAATTCGCTGAGCAACCTCCATTATTTTGTTTTCGACTGAACCCTGACCGAATGTTATCATTGAAATCTCTCCTTTCGCTTTGAGAATTAAAAAAACGCCTCAAAGCAAGATTAATTGCTTTGAGACGAGTAAAAATCTTAACCCGCGGTACCACTCAAATTGCACTTTCGTGCCGCTCAACGGACTCCAACAAGCCCTACGCTTTAACGCAGCGATTACGGAAGCTGTCTACTCGCCGTTCGGTTTTCGGAGCCTCTGCTCGGAAGGGATAGCACTGAATTGTTCCGCTGACGGCTCGCACCATACGCCGCCTCTCTGAAAGCCTTGCAACTCTGCCTTCTTCGTCATAGCTTTTCTTGAATAAGATAATAGCACCG
>JAZSLR010000007.1:0-23264 GCA_045535475.1 Acutalibacteraceae bacterium
AAGACCGCTTGGCCTCCGACTTCCTTTTATATGACCCTGCACATAATAATAACCCGATGTGTTCATTTTGGTTATGTAAATTCCGCCGACAAAGCTTGTATCAGGTCCGAGTCTGACTGCTCCGAAAGGAACCGTTGCCGCAGGACTGAGCATACCGCAGGTCCAGGGAGTACCGCCCGTACCGATAAACGGGTCAACATAGCTTCCGTATGTACCCGTTTCAACCTCGGGCATTTCAATTCTTGTGAATTTTGCGCCGCCGATTATACCCGTGATAAGCATTTCGGCAGAAACAATGAGCGATACAACGGCTCTGATTATATTCAGCATTATATCTCCTCCTTTATGAATTAAATATAGAATAGTTTGCTTTAAATGTCAAGGAAGTCCTTGAAAAGAAAATTTTTGTATGATACTATTTAAAAGCAGACACATAACAGGAGGAATAAAAATGGCAGCATACGGAAAAGCAATTTTATCACTGATTGAGGTTATTCTCTTTATTCTCGGCATTTTTCCCGTTGATACAAACATAAACTACGGCGGCAACGATTATATTGCACCTGCAATAACAACACCTATGTATATTGTGGCTGACGGGGAAAGTGATTTTTCCATCGTTACCGCTGAAAACGCAGACGAATGCATTATGACCGCCGCAGATGAATTACAGACATACATTGAAAAAATCAGCGGTGCAGAGCTTCAGATTATCACCGAAAACCAGCTTGAAAACGGCGAAAAAGCCATTGTGCTGGGTGAAACAGAGCTGGAAAAAGAAATTACCGAGGTTAACCGTGCCGCCATCGGTGCAGACGGTTTTCTGCTTTATTCCGACGGCAATTATCTGCTTGTTGCAGGCGGTGACAGCCGCGGCACCCTTTACGGTGTTTACACTCTGCTTGAGGATTATTTCGGTGTGCGTTGGTTTACCCCCGAACTTGAAGTCGTTCCCGAAAGCAAGGATATTATTATTGACGGCAAACTCAACAAGATTGTTCAGCCTTCATTTGCAATCAGACGAAACGATATCGGAGGCACGAATGACGCCTACCGTGCAAGAACAAAGATGAACGTTTCATTTCACTACGAAATGCCCGAATACGGCGGTGCACTGACCTATGTGCTGTGGGATGTTACCTTTGACAGACTTGTGCCCGATTCTCTTTTTGCCGAGCATCCCGAATATTTTGCACAGCTTCCCGACGGTACACGCACAACAGACCACGTTTGCGTATCTCATCCCGAAGTGCTGACCGTTGCGGTTGAAAATGCAAGAAAAGCAATTCTTGAATGTGAAAAGGATTCAAAATATATCCACATCGGTCAGAAGGATAATTCAAATTACTGTCAGTGCGAAAACTGCACGGCACTTTATGAAAAATACGGCAGCATTTCCGCACCCACAATTATTTTCACCAACGCTTTTGCAGATGCTCTTGACGATGAATTCCCCGATTTCACATTCACCTTCTATGCCTACCTTGAAACCGAGCGTCCTCCCAAGGATTTGTCGCTTAAATGCAACCCCAATGTTGTGCCTGTGCTTTGCGGACTTCATCACGCCTGCCGCAGTCACCTGCTGACGGAATGCGGCGCTCAGGACGGTGACGAAAGCTTCCTCAATCTTTACGGTGACAATGAGCCTGCCATCGCTCAGGATTTTGCAGACTGGACAAAGATTGCAGACAAGACCTTTATCTATGATTACACAATAAACTTCCTCAACACCGCACAGTTTTTCTCAAACCTTGAAACAATGCAGCCCACAATGAAATATATGCACGATATCGGCATAACGGGTTATGTTTACAACTGCGGTGACGGTCACTATGCGGCATTCAACGAGCTAAGAAACTACCTTCTTGCAAAAATCCAATGGGATGTTGATTGCGACGTTGAATATCATATGATGGATTTCATAAAAGCATATTATGGCGAAAAAGCCGCCCCCTACATCAAAAAAATCATTGATTTGCAGACGGCACATCTCAGAGGCACGGGCCACGCCTTCGACTTCGACTGGCACTATCAGGCAGGCTTCATTCCCCTCACTGTCTGCGCAGAGATTGATATTCTCTGGGAAAAGGCGCTGAATGCGGACATAACCGACGAACAGCTTTTCAACGCAGAGGTTGCAAACCTGAGCTGGGAATATTTCAAGGCAAATCTCTTTATCGGAGAATATTTCTTCCTTAACTCATTCCGTATAAAAGCAACCGAAGAGCTTTATGACGGCTTTGCTTCACACGGACTCGACAGAGTTTCATCCTTCGCAACAATCCCCGAAAAGAGTGAAGTCGACTTTATTCAAAGACCGTTCAACTGGGGAAAATAACACAAGCAAAAACGGCAGTCACACCGATATCGGTATGACTGCCGTAATCTTTATTTGTTCGGTGTTGCACTCATTTCAAAAACAAGCTTTCCGCCGCCCGTAAGCTGAGCGTGGGATATGTAGCATCCGTCAAGCTTCTCTCCGTTAAGAGTAACCGACTTGACATAAACATTATCCTCACTCTGGTTTTCCGCAATAATGCTGAGCGCATTTCCGTTTGAAAGCTTTATTACGGCATCCTCGACGCAGGGTGAACCGATCCAATATTTGTCGCTTCCTGCAAGAGGATAGAATCCCATTGAAGAGAACACATACCAGGCGCTGATTGCGCCGCCGTCGTCGTTGCCGTCAAGACCGTTGATATCGGTGCTGAAACGGTTATCGAGAGTCCAGCGTACCCATTTCTGGGTAAGGTCGGGTCTGCCCGCGTTGCTGAAGAGATACGGGGTATGAATATCGTGCTGATTGCCTACCCAGAAGCCGTGACCGGGGTCGATTGCCGCTCTTGTGAGCGATGCATCCTTCATAAAGTCATCAAGCTCGCTTACAAAATATTCCTCAGAGCCGAAAAGCTCAATCATTCCGTCAATGTCGTGGAATACACTCCATCTCCACTGCCTTGCACTGCCCTCGCAGTAACAGTCCGCAAATTTCTTAATCATAACCGCATCATAGAATGTTGTGATATACGGACTGAAGTTCCATACAAAGCTTCCGTCTGCATTTCTTGCCTGGAAATACCTTGTTTCGGGATTGAAAACATTCTTATAATACATCGATTTTTCGCCGTATTTTTCCGCATCGTCGTCCTTGCCGAGCGCTTTCGCAAGCGACGCAATTGCCGCATCTGCCCAGGCATATTCAAGAGTACGGCTTACAGACTTGTTGACTCCCTCGGTATCCTGGGGAATATAACCGTATTCATTATACTCATCAACATAATCTCTGCCGTCCTTATTGACTGCATTATCGGATGTGTATTTCATATATTCAAGCGCCGCCTCGGCATCAAAATCGGTTATTCCTTTTAGATAGCTTTCGGCAATCACAATATTCGCCGCATCGCCTATCATCGAGCCCGTGTAGCCCGCGCCCATCGGCCATCTGGGGATAACGCCGACACCCTGCTCCGCCATATTCACAAGGCTCTTGAGGCAGTCTGTCTGAATATCCTCGGCTATAAGAGTATAGAGCGGATGGGTTGTTCTGACGGTGTCCCAGAGCGACATATCGGTTCTGTATGTATATCCGTCTGCAATATGAGTTTTTTTGTCAAAGCCGAGATATTCGCCGTTTGCATCGGTAAAATCTGTCGGCATAATCATATTGTGATAAAGTGCGGTGTAGAACTTGGTTTTTGTTTCGTTGTCTGCGGTGATTTTTATTGAAGAAAGGCGCTCCTCCCATTCATTGACGGCATTCTCTCTCACTTTGTCAAACCATATTCCGTCTGTTTCTGTAGCGAGATTAAGCATAGCATTCTCTTCGCTTACATAGCTGATACCAATCTTCATTTCAACGCTGTCATTATTGAGATTGCCGAAATTAAGGTCAATTCCGCAATCTTTTTCATCGGAATTTATCACATAAGAAATAACGGGTTTGTCCGTAACTGCGGCGAAATATGCGGGAAGTCCGTCAGACCTGCCCGAAAACTGACCGTCGAGAACACAGCCGCCGGTTATAACGCCGGTTTCTTCATTATATTCAACATATCCGCCGTAGGAATCCTCATTTGCCGAACCGCTCGTGACATCGATATAAAGGCGTGCATCATCGGAATCATAGAAGCTGTAACGGTGAACGCCGGTATGAGAATCCGCAGTCATCTCCGCAAGGCAGCCGACAGTCGGAAGATAAACTGCATAGTAGCCCGGAGAAGCGGTTTCATTGCTGTGAGAATAAGGCATAACACCGGGTTTATTTTTGCCGTTTACTGGAGTTACTCTGAAATTCGAATAATCCTCGGCACCTGTGCCCGAAAGCCTTGAATGGCTGAAGCCTTTGATATGACCCTGCTCATAGTAATAACCCGATGTGTTCATTTTGGTTATGTATATGCCGCCGACAAAGCTTGTGTCGGGTCCGAGCCTGACAGCGCCGAACGGAACCGTTGCCGCAGGGCTGAGCATACCGCAGGTCCAGGGAGTTCCGCCCGTACCGATAAACGGGTCAACATATCTACCGTATTCCCCTGCCTCAATCTTCGGCATTTCAACAGTTCTGAAATTTACGCCGTTTATCATTCCCGTAAACAGCGTTTCAAATGAAAGAAACACTGCAACAAAAACTCTGATTATTTTCCACATAAAAAAACCTCCCCGTGGCTTTATGTTTTTAATATAGAATATATATCAAAAAAAGTCAAGAGGGGCGAACATAAGCAAAAACCGACCGAAGAGCATAAACTGCTTTTCGGTCAGTTGCGTTTTGTCAGTTAAAAATCAATTATTCTGCGAAGCCAGATTCAACAAGCTTAACAAGCTCAAGAACAGCCTGCTCTTCGTCGGGACCGCCGGCGATGATACGGATATCTGTTCCGCCCATAATGCCAAGTGAAAGAACACCGAGAAGGCTCTTTGCATTAACTCTGCGCTCTTCTTTTTCTACCCAGATTGATGACTTGAATTCGTTTGCCTTCTGAATGAAGAAGGTTGCAGGACGAGCGTGAAGTCCAACGTGATTCTGAACGGTTACATCTTTAACAAACATAATCTATTTCTCCCACGATGAAAATTTTCTTACTGATACAGTATATTATATCATAAATCTTTGCTTCGTCAACAATTTTGGCAAGAGTTTTGATGCCCTATTTGATAATTCGGCTTGTCGGCCAAAGGGCAGGCATTCAAAAAATTTTCTTTTGGTAAAATTGACGGACAAAAAGATTCCTTAAACAGTTTTTCCTGTTTCGGACAGTAATATTAGTTTAATCTTTAACTGAAAAAAAGTCAATGTACAAAAGTGATATTGTTTAATTTACAAAAGACAATAAGTCTATCATTTTCAACAAAAAAGCAGTGCCGTTGCAAGCACTGCTTTTCATTAATCAGTTAAGCACATAAATTTTGACGCCTCTGTTACCCCAGTCATTGCACATATCCACATTATCCATATAGAGATCGATGTCTGTGTTACCCATTTTAACAAAGCCGCCGGTATCAGCCGCAATGCAGTAGCCGTAAACGTATTTGCCGTCTGCAGAAACAACATAGAGCTCTGTTCCGTAAGGGTATTCCTTGGGGTCAACCGCAATGTGACCGGGCATAGGTTTTCTGCCGGAAGCGGTTGCAGGGTCGCCCGTATAGGCCGTTGCTTTGCCTTCAACGCAGTATGCGTAGTCTACGGGGATTCCGTTCTTATCAAGCTTGAGGTCTGAAGGCACATTAAGGTCGGAAATCGGCGCTTTGTTATCTTTGTGAGAAGCAAGAGTCGCTCTCTTCTTTGTGCCTACCTTTATAACCTCGTTAACGGGCTTCTTTGTAACTCTTTCACGCTCAAAGAATTTCTCTTCAAGCTCGCCGTCAACATATTTTGCAGTATAGAAAACTCTTTTTTCGCCGTCAACGCCTTCGGTTACAACTATCTTTTCGTCGATAAACATATCGTCGCTGTAAATAACCTCGGTATCGTGTTCAACCGGCTGAGTTTCTATTTTTGTGTCGTATTTAACTCTGAAAATTCTTATGTCGGTCAGACCTGTGAGAGGCGTATCGAGCGAAGGAACAACAATATCGTCCTTGCTGATTTTGATGCCCGACTTTTGGATTGCATCTTTAACGGTGCCCTTTGTCATAAAGAGCTTATTAGTTTTGCCGTCGGAATTGATGCTCACCCCCGACGCTCTCTTGATGAAAACTCTCATACCGTCGAAAATGTTTTTTGACGTGTCTTCACCGATTTCATCATCCTCACCAAAGCTGATACCTTCCTTGCTGAAGATGTCACCGAGAGTTTCGCCGTAGCCGACGAAATAGGATATGATGCCGTTATCCTCTACCCTGATGATGTTGGCTCTTTCGATAACAATTTCTCCGCCCTTGCCTACGGTAAAATCCGAAAGGTCAAGATGGTCGTTTGCACCGAGTCTGAAGCCTGCCTGCTTGACAAGCTCACGGGGATTGTTGGTCTTGGCTGATATGCTTACCGATTTTTCTCCGTCTGTAACGATTACATCATATCCGCCTGTTGCAGCGAATGATGTTACCGTCACCGAGAAAACGAAAAGAACAGTAATGACGGCTGTGAGAATTTTAAAGCTCGTCTTGCTTGTTCTTGCGTTTACGGATACAGAATTTGTAATCATAAAACACTCCTTATTTTTGCGCATTAGTAGTTTTTTGGATTGCCTTTCCGGCGCGGCAAATATGCCGTTTTTGGGGTCAAACCTCGATTTCCTTTTGCAACGCGTCACATTATATTGACAAAAGTTTAATTTGTCAAATTTTTTTCGCAACATTTTTTGTACAATTTTCACAAACAGCTTTCTTCATTTTGCTTGTGTGCAACTTTGAAACTTTGGATAACCGCCGATGAATTGTCAAAAACAGTCAATTATTTTGTGAGAAATATAAAAAGTTACAAATGGTTACAACAGCACCGGAATCAGGCGTTATTATTCTAATTTGTAATAATAACACATATTTTATCTTTTTCCACATTATTACTTTGATGCTATTATTGACCATTTTAATCAACATTAAACATATGCAAAACAAACCGAAAAAATGAATAACCTGTGCACAAGTTTTTATGCGCACAGGTCATACATATATTATAATATATTAATATACATTATATATTGCTTTTCGTTGCATCAAAAAGGCTTTTTTCGTGCCCATTTTCTGCATCAAGATAGTAAACTTCTCCGCCGTCATTGCCCTGAAGAGTGTAAAATTTTCCGTTATCATAAACCATCGCCGCGCCGTTTTCAAGAGCGATTCCCGAGTACTTTCTGCCCTTGATTGCTTCAGCATAGCTCGGCCAGTTTCCGCCTTCAAAATGAGGACAGTTTGAGAAAGGCAGAAGTCCGAGACAGTCTACAAACATAAACGAGTGATCCTCGGCGCAGTCGTCATAACCTTCTGCAAACCAGCACATCGAACCCGAGCTGTAACCCGAAAGAATAATGCCATTTTCATAAGCTTTTTTGAAAATTTTATCCGCACCCGTTTCGACCCAGGTGTCCATAAGAAACTTAAGATGTCCTCCGCCTGCATATACAATGTCAGCAGAAAGAATTTTCTCTTCAATTTCGGCTTGAGTGAGTGATTTGTCGGTCAAGAAAAGTGCGGAAACACTGCAACCCAGTCCGATAAACAGTCTGAAAATATGCTCATCGCCGTTGATGTCATCAAAACCTGCAGTCGGAACAAACAAAACAGACGGATTCTTTTTCTTTGCGAGCGAAACAAGATGCTCAAAAATCGGCAGAACCTCGTTATCGCAGTATCTTCCGCCGCCGATGCCCATAATAATTCCCATAAAACCACCCTTTATATATAATGTATATATTCTATCACACACATCCGACCTTGACAAGCGAAGATTTTTGATTTAACATTAAATCGGTGATTAAAATGTATAAACAAAAACTTTGTCTTGCTCTCAGCGGACAGTTCGGGATATCACCCGAAGAGCAGGTCAAACTCTTTAAAAAAACAGGCTTTGAAGGATTTGCAATCGATATGAGCGGACGGAATGTTGACCCTTCACCGCTTGTCAGACTAGCGAAAGACGAGAATATGTTTATCGACTATATCCACGCTCCGTTCAACAAATCCGACGATATGTGGATGCCGGGCAAAGACGGAGAAGATGCCGTAAACGAACTCCTCTCAATCCTTGAACTCTGTGCAAAGTATGAAGTACCGTCTATGGTTGCTCACACCTTTATCGGATTTGACAGTAACAATATTCCTACCGAAATCGGAATTGAACGCTACGGCAGACTTGTAAAAAGAGCAAGTGAACTCGGCGTCAAGCTTGCACTTGAAAACACCGAAGGTGAGGAATATCTTTTTGCTCTTATGGATGCTTTCAAAGGTGAGAAGTCCGTCGGATTCTGCTGGGATACGGGGCACGAGCTTTGCTACAACAAAGGCAAAGACCTTATGGCGATGTACGGCGACCGTCTTTTTGTTACGCATCTTAACGATAATCTCGGAGTAAGAGATTATAAAGGACGGATAACCTACATCGATGACCTTCATCTTCTGCCGTTCGACGGAATATCAGACTGGAATTCAATTGCGGAAAAGCTTGCAAAACACGGTTTCGAAGGTCCGCTGACCTTTGAACTCAACACACTCAGCAAACCCGGCAGACACGAAAACGATAAATATTCCGCTATGCCGATTGAGTGCTACATAGCAGAGGCGTACTGCAGAGCCTGCAGAGTTGCATCACTCTTCATAACAGCAAAGGAGAATTTAAAATGAGCGAAAAGAAAACACTCTCAAAAAAAGAAAATATAATCCAGATAATCAAGTTTGCACTTTTCTCCGCATCGGCGGGAATAATCCAGATTGTTTCGTTCACACTGCTTTTTGAGGTTGCGAAGCTGAACAACACCGTTGCATACATTATTTCGCTTGCACTTTCCGTACTGTGGAATTTCACCTTCAACAGAAAATTCACATTCAAATCAGCGGCAAACATTCCCGTTGCAATGGTCAAGGTGGCACTTTTCTACTGCGTATTCGCTCCCCTTTCAACCTGGTGGACTCACGAGCTGACCGCCCTCGGCATCAACGAATATCTCATTGAAGCAGGCACAATGCTCGTTAACCTCATAACCGAATATCTCTACTGCAGATTTGTTGTTTACAGAAACTCGATGAATACTGCAGAGTAAAAAGAAAATGCCTTCCTTGTTAAAGGGAGGCATTTTTTATCACTTCAGCACTCTTTCAAGCGTCTTTCCGAGTATCTTTTCCTTGGTGCTTTCGCTGATATCAAGGTTCTTTATTCTTGCGATATCCGATTTGATATGTTCGGGCTTTGCATACGGGAAATCAAGGCCGAAGATGCTCTGATCCTCACCTGTCTGGGCAACAACAATTTCAAGCTCTTCGTCGGTGAGCGCCCATTCATCGCCCTTGCCCTTGCGGTTGCTGACGCTTGTCCAGCCTGCAAAAACATTGCCGCCGCGGCGTGAATTGTTGCACATAACGGCAAGTGCCTCTTTGAAGAAATGATAGCCGCCGATATGCTCCATACTGAATTTCAGGTCGGGAAAATTCCACGCAACCTCATCAAAAAGAATAACTCTGTTGTCACGGAGTCTGTGCCAGTGCATTCCCGAATGGAACGAAATGAAAAGCCCGAGCTCCTGCGCCCTTTCGTAAACCTGAAAGGCTTCGGGACCGTCAATAACGAATTCCTGATAGGGCGGGTGCATTTTTATGCCCTTTAATCCCAAATCTGCAATTCTGTCAACCTCGTCACGCAGATTGTTGTGAAAATCTATTGTGCCGAAGCCGACAAGTCTGTCCATACCTTTTATTTCATTTGCAAGCCAGACGTTCTGACTGCCCTCAAATCCGCCTTCATGGAAGCGGTCGTCAAACGGTGCAAATGCAACCGCCTTGTCGATACCGCATTCGTCCATAAATTCAATAAGCTTTTCTGCGGTTGCTTCGGGTCTTAATTCCTTTGGAAAAACGTGCGCGTGGTTTGCAAAAATCATTTTTTATCACTCCTTGTATTTATGATAAATAAAATTCAATTATTTGTCAATGAAATATGTGTTTACGGTGGTAATACTATTAATGAACAATAATTAAGGAGAGTAAAAATGGAAAATAATGACACAATTTCATTGCTCAAAGAATGCAGCGCAGGTATCAGAATGGCGGTTTCTTCCATTGACGATGTTCTGCCCTATCTTGACGACAAAGAAATGATGCAGATGCTCAAGGAGAGCAAAACCGAGCATAAAGACCTTGAAAAAGATATTGACAACACGCTTCACAAAATGAACTGTGAAGGCAAAGAGCCTAATATTATGGCAAAGGGTATGTCAAAAATCAAGACAAATGCGGAAATGGTGATGAAGCCTACCGCTGCGCAGGCGGCAAGCCTTATCACCGACGGCTGCGGAATGGGAATAAAGTCAATCCATAAATATATGAATCAATATCCCGCCGCCTCACAGGAGGTTATGGATCTCGCAAACAGAATCAGCCGCCTTGAAGCAAGACTTGAGGAACAAATGAAACCTTTTCTGTAAATCAAGAACGCCTCACGAAGCCAAAAACTTCGTGAGGCACTTTTATTATTATCCTTTTTCAACTCTGAACGAATAAACCTCGCCGTCCTCAACGGGAGTAAGGTCTGCACTTGCCATTGCATAAGCATCGTTAACGTAAAACGCCCAGTATGTTCCGTCAATGTTGTAGTCAGCGGTTATGCCGTTGACTTTTTTGATGTAAAGACCGTAATCGCCCTGCTCGCCTTCGATAAGACCGAGCTCCTGAAGAACGATGCCGACATATTCGCCGTTGGTTTCAATTGCTGTCTGCGTCTTTTTACCATCCTTGTCAACAACCTCAAAAACGAAGCTTTTTTCATAGCCGTTGTCGGATTCGTTGATGCTTTCAATCTCGGTTTCGGTTGTTGTTTCCGCAGAGCCGTTATCGGTGCATCCGCACATAACAGCCATAAGAGCAAGTGTGAAAACAAGAATTGCAATAAGTAATTTTTTCATAGTAATAACCCTTTCTTAAAACATTCCGAATTTGGTTTTTATTCTGTCGAGCTTTTCAATAAATATCTGACCTGCAACAAGCAGGATAACAGCCGTTGTTATTCCGTGAGAAAGATTAAATCCGATTCCGGATGAATAAATTGCGAGGATTTGTTTAATCGAAAAATCAGTTGACATCATCAGCACGGAGCTGATATCTACTATCGCGCCGTAAACCGCAAACGAAACAAGACCTCCCGCAAGAGCAAGCAGAATACGGTTGCTTTTCATCTTTCTTCCATAAAAAATCAGTCCCATAATCAGTCCGACCGTACCCATTCCGAGCATCTGAAAGACCGTCCACGGCCCGTGACCGAAGATAAAATTCGATGCAAACATACTCAGCACCCCACAGATAAAACCCGTCTGCGGGCCGAGGCTGACGGCGGCAACTATCACTATCGCGCAAAGCGGTTTGACTGTCGGCAAAGCATAGAATGCTGCTCTAGAGGCAACCGCAAGTGCCGACATACACGCAAGCACAACCAGCTCTCTTGCCGACGGTCTGTTTTTTTCGAACGAAATAAAAAACGGCATACAAGCAGTGACAATTATCAGCACCGCCATCGGATAACAGAATTCTTTGCCGCCCAGATGTTGGCTTGCAATGCACGCGACAACAATCAGTAAAACCGCCAGAAGCACCGAAAACCCGGCGAGCCATTTTTGACTCAGCTTAAATTTTTTCTGCAAAGCTCAATCACATCCTTATCCGTAACGCAGTTTTCAAAAATATGGCGGGAAATTCTGTTTGCCGAGGTGGTATAAAAATTGTTGCCTGCAAAAAAACTGTTGGAATCATTGACGCAAACGGAGTTTCCGTCAAAAATCATAGCACAGAAATCTGCACTCACAGAGCAAAATTCGATATCGTGTGAAACCATAACAACCGTCTTGCCCTCCGCTTTGAGTCTGCCGAGAATTTCCGCAAAAACGTTTTTGAACTCAGCATCCATCCCCTTTGTGGGCTCATCAAGAAGAAGTATTTCCGGAGCTCTCATAAGCAATTTCGCAAGCGCAACTCTGTGCATTTCTCCACCGCTGACATCATAGGGATGACGCCCGAGCAAACCGCCGATGCGTGTAATTCCGATAACCTCATTCATCTTATCGGGTGCCGCTTTCATCTCTTCAAGCTCTTCCCTTATTGTTTTTCGGGTGAACAAGGTTTCGATATTCTGAGGCATTGCGGCAACCGCCGGATTGCTTTTCTTTTCCTTACTGCCCATAATTTTAATCTTACCCGACAAAGGCTTCAGCTCTCCGGAAATAACCTTGAGAAGAGTTGACTTTCCCGCTGCGTTACCGCCCATAACAGCAAAAACACTTCCTTGCGGCACGTTAAGGCTGAGATTGTCAAGAATATTTTTTCCGTCTTTACCGTATCTGAAAAAGATGTTTTTTATTTCAATTGCATTTGATTTTGCTTCTTGTTTTTTATATTCAACACGTGTTATTTCAGGATTTTTTTCTTTGAAAACGGATGAAAGCCATCTCGCACCTTCATTGACGGTAACGGGACATATTCCCGTTGACAGCGCCGAATGAATACGCACACTTGCAGGCATCGCCAGGCGCACAAATTCATCCGCATCTGTAATTTTACCGCTCAATTCACGGGGTGTGCAGTCGGCGGTTATTCTGCCGCCGTCCATAACAATAACTCTGTCCGCATAGGCGAAAACTTCTTCAAGCCTATGCTCGGTCATAATAACGGTTACACCCAGGTCACGGTTGATTTTTGAAACTGCGGAAAGGAAATTGCCTGCCGCAATCGGGTCAAGCTGAGAAGTAGGCTCGTCAAAAATAATAACCTCGGGGTTCATAACCATAACCGAAGCAAGGTTAAGCATCTGCTTTTTTCCGCCCGAAAGCTCTGATATTTTTCTGTCGAACCAATCTTGCATACCAAAATATGTCGCCATTTCCGCAACCCTTAGCCTGATTGTTGCGGTATCTGCACCAAGATTTTCAAGACCGAAGGCAAGCTCGTGCCATACTTTATCGGTCACAATCTGACTTTCGGGATTCTGCATAACAAAGCCTGTTTTCGAAGCGGCATCTCTATCGCTGAGAAGTGAAACCGGCGTGCCGTTAAAAATCACTTCGCCTTCCGTTTTACCCGCAGGAATCAATTCTTTTTTCAAATGACGCAGAAGCGTTGTTTTTCCGCACCCGCTTCTGCCGCACAAAACAACAAACTCACCTTTTTTAACGGAAAAGTTGATATTATCGATTGCATTCTCCGACGCAAGAGGATATGAAAAGCTCAGGTTTTTGCATATAATCTGTTCCATCTCATTTCCTCCTCTGCATCAAAAATAATCGGTAAAAAGCAATAAGCGGAATAAACCGCAGCGGAGATAACAAGCATAGGCGTCGCTCCGCTTATTTCTATAACGGGATTAAAATTTGCATCTATATCCCCGAAAACTTTTCCTGCGGCAGTAACCGCAATCAAAAAAAGCATAGTCGAAATCATAACAATGTCGGCAGGCGCAAGAGTAAATCTCGAATAGCTTGTCCGTCCTTTGAGTCCGTAACCTCTCGACTTCATTGAATCGGCAGTTTCCACGCTGTGTTCAAGTGCCCAAGTCACAACACCCGAAACCGCGTGGCAGGCACTCTTGATTTTCCCGATTCTGCCCTCATCTTCAAGCCCCGCATTTTTTCTTGCGTTCATAACAGACTTAAGCCGGTTTGCATAGAGCGGAACAAAACGCAGAACCATCATCACAAGCAATGCAAGATGCGGCATCCGTTTGCCAAAGATATGCATAAACTTGTCCTCGGTCACAACCTCGTTATAACAGATGAACCACATTATCATTGTCACAACAAGCGAACCCGTCACCGCACCGTAAACAATCGATTCAAGGGTCAGGCTGTTGCCGTCCCACAAGGTACAAAGTTTTGTTACTCCGTAGTGGGCAGTCAGCGCATTGATTATAACTACTCCGGCAAGAAGCGGAAGCAGACCGAAAAAAAATGTTTTCAGCATCGTTTTGCCCTTGAGCTTTACCGCATATATAAAAGACGAAAACATTGATATTGCGAGAAAAAGCGGATGGTCAAAGAGCATTGCAAAAACAACCGCACCGCCGAAAAATATTAAGTTGACGGCAGGATGGCTTCTGCAGAATGCACTTTTCACAGCTTTCACTCCCTTTGAAAATTAAAAATGCCTCTCCGTTTCGGGAGAGGCATAGAGATAACAAACCTTTTTGTTACGTCACCCTCCCCTGCCCGAAGGTGTTTATAACTTCAGCGATAACAGGTATTCCGACTTTAACGGTAATGGCTGTTGCGACGGATTTTCACCGCTCTTCCCCTGATTGTTCGCTGTTATATTTAATTGACTGATTTCAATATATCACAAAATATGAACTGTGTCAACAAAAACGATCACTGTAGTAATGATATAAAAAGTTAAATGTTCAAAAATCTTCTGAACGCCGAAATATATCCCTTTGCGGTTTCTTCGTTATCGCTTTCCGCAAAGATTCTGAGCAACGGCTCTGTACCCGAAAAGCGGCAGATAACAAAGCTGTCGTCCTCAAAATAGACTTTGCATCCGTCCTCATAGTTTACTTTTGCAATTGTCTTTCCGAAATCGGGGAGCTTCTTCTCATCAAAAATAATACCGTTTATAACCGATTTGTATTCGGGCGCAAAGTGAAGATTATCCTCAACCATAACATATTTGCCGTATTCCGCCTCAAGCTCGTTGAGAATTTCTGTTGCGGATTTGCCGACGACACTTATCATTTCGCAGAAAAGCGAAGCAGCATAGACAGAATCCTTGCCGTAAATATGACCTCTTACCGTAAGACCTCCGGAAGATTCACCTCCGAGCACGGCGTCAACCTCATCCAGCTTCGAAGAAATGTACTTGAATCCAACAGGCACTTCGTAGCATTTTTCACCGAAGCTTTCGGCAATCTTATCGAGCATATGGGTTGTTGCAAGATTTCTTACAACCGCGCCCTTCCAGCCCTTATACTTAACAAGGTAATAATAGAGCATACAAAGAGTTTCGTTTGCGTCAATATATCGACCGTTTTTATCAACGATACCAAGACGATCGCCGTCGCCGTCCATAGCAATACCGAAATCGTAATCACCCTTGATAACCATATCGCTGAGCGTACTGAGTGTCTGCTCAGTGGGTGCAGGCATCTGACCACCGAAATATGCATCCTTGTTGAGATTGATTGTGTCAATCGTGCATCTTGCGGTGTGAAGGATAACCTGAAGAGGATATGCGCCCGAGCCGTGCATTGTGTCAAACAGCACTCTCAGACCTCTGTTACGAAGAGCTTTCATATCAAGAAGGTCGATTATGTCGTCAAGGAATTTATTGAAAGGACTGTGAAGATAGACAATCTTGCCCTGCTCGACTGCATAGTCAAAGTCAACGTATTTTACAGGGGCATCTATCTCCTCGATGATTTGTTCAAGTCTTTCCGTAACCTCAAGCGGAGCATCCCTACCCTCATCAACGAAAAGCTTGATTCCGTTGTAGTTTGCAGGGTTATGGCTTGCAGTTATTTCGATTCCGAAATAAAGCTTCTTATCCTTTACCGTGTGCATAATAAGCGGAGTGGGTGCGGAACGATTGAGAAACCAAACCTCAATTCCGCCCTCAGCAAGCACCTCGGCAACCCATTTCGCCGCTCCGATCGAAAGAAAACGACGGTCATATCCGATGATGATGGGCTTGTCCGTTTTGTTCTGCTCTTTTGCGAGTCTGAGAATGCCTTCCGCAACCAGACGAATGTTATCGCAGATAAAATCATAACCGATGACAGCTCTCCAGCCGCCCGTTCCGAATTTAATCATAATTTTGCCTCCCTATTTTTTCACACTTATTATTTTAGCACATCTTTTCGCGAGAATCTTATAAAAACAGCCATCAAACTTATAATTTCGGTCTCTTTTTTGTTGAAATATGTTTTTAAAAGTATTATAATATCAAAAAGAGGTGACAGACTTGGAATATATCAGAACCGAGCTCAGAAAACCGCTCGTCATTGAAGGCATATATACCATCCATTATTTTGAGTACACCAAGGATTTTGCTTACTCAGGTGAATTTCACGACTTTTGGGAAATAGTCTATGCCGATAAAAAGAGTGTTGTTATAACTGCAGGTGCGCAAGAACTGACTCTTACTGCAGGTCAGATGTACATTCACAAGCCAAATGAATTCCATAAAATCCGCTGTGACGGCACAAGAGCTGCGAACTCCGTTATTCTTTCGTTTGACTGCCTGTGCCCTGAGCTGATGTCGATTGCGGGAATGGTTATCAACTGCACTACAGAGGAAAGGCGGCTAATGGGGCTTATCATCAGCGAAGCGGAGGACGCATTCTCAACCCCCTTGGGCACATCATACACAAGAGTTCTCGAAAAGTCCGAAAGCGGCGACTTCGGGTGCGAACAGATGATTCAGCTCTATATGGAGCAGCTGTTGATTCGTCTTATCAGAGGCAACAAACGCTCCGTCACGCAAAAAATCAGCGTCAACAGCACTCTCCTTCCGAGAATCTGCGAATATCTTGAAAACAACATTGACAAGCGGCTGTCTTTCTCCGATATTCAGAAGAAATTCAACATTTCGGCTTCCGTTATTAAAAGACTTTTCAGAGATAATATGAACTGCGGCATAATGGAGCATTTTTCCCGTCTCAAGGTTGATGCCGCAAAACAGATGATAAGGGAAAGCGAATATAATTTCACCGAAATTTCGGAAAAGCTCGGCTTCAATACCCCTCAGTATTTCACCACCGTATTCCGCAGAATTTCCGGTATGTCGCCATCGGAATATGAAAAATCCGTCAAACTGAATTTCATTTCCCGTTGACAAATGCACGGTAATATTGTAAAATTTAAGTAATAAATTTTTGGAGGTAATAACTTATGGTTTTAGCTGCTGTCGGCAAAAACGGCACAGGCAAGGATTTCTTCCTTGAATATGTCGCAAAAACTTACGGATTCCCTATGATTTCAATCGGTGACGTTGTAAGAGAGCTTGCTGCTCAGGACGGACTTGAGCTCACACGCGACAATCTTCACGCAACATCAAAGAAATATATGGCTGCTAACGGTCAGACTTTCTTCCCCGAAATGATCGTTAAGAAGATTAAAGAATCGGACAGCCCCAACTTCCTCGTTTCGGGCATTCGTCCTCCCTCAGACATTGAAGTTTTCAAGAAGGCATTCGGCGACAAGTTTGTTCTTGTTGACGTTGTTATCAGCGACGATGAAGTACGCTATCAGAGAATGCTCGCAAGAGGCTCCGAGCGTGACGGCAAGAGCATTGAGAAGCTCCGCGAAAACGACCTTCACGAAGAAGAAATCTTCCACACCAGCGAATCCGAAAAGATGGCTGACTACATTATGAAGAACGACGGCACAGTTGATGATTTCTATGCCGGCGTTAAGGATTTCTATGACAACTATCTCAAGGCAAAGCTTGATTGATAAAAACATTAAACCGGGTACAGAATCTGTACCCGGTTTTTTCTTTTGAAATCAATAGTTTCTTGTTGTTATTTTATATCGTCCGACATAGCCGACCGAGCCGTTGTATGAATTTTTATCCGCAAAACTTCCGTCGGTTGAATCGGTGCTGCCTGCAACAAGTAGCTCTTTGTTGCCCGACGAATACGCAAGGCAGAGTGCGGCATCATCGCCAAAACCCGCCTGGGAAAGCACCTTGACAGCAGTACCGTTGACATCGAGGAAATAAACGAAGCCGTCTGTGCCGCCCTTATTGCCGATTGATGAAAATTCACGGTTTGACGAGGTGGTGTATCCGGTCACGGCAAAGCCGCCATCTGTTTTAACAACATCGGTGATATAGTCATCATAGAATCCGGAAACGATTCTGTACCACTGTCTTTCGCCGTTTTTATTAAGACGGATTGCAAGCGCATCGGTATCGCCGCAGTTGTGAATTCCTGCAAGCGTGCCGTCGGGAGAAACCGCGGAAATCATAGTATAGTTGCCTGCAACGAGGCATCCGCCCTTGCCATCGGCTGCAATTGAATCAAATTCGTCTGCACCCGATGTTGCAATAACATAGCTCCACTGATATTCGCCTGCTCGGTTGAATTTCATAATAACCGTATCGGAATAACTGCCGAAAAGACCTTCAAATGATGCAAACTGTCCGTCGGTTGCAGTTGTTACGCAGGCAAGAAAAATATTACCGTCATTATCAACGTCAATTCCGTTTATGCTGCTGCTTTTTGAGCCGTTGAAATAATGCTTCCAGAGCACTTCATTATCATTATTGAAATTGATAACAATTGAACTTATATCCTGAACGCCTGAGAAATCGCCGTCGTGAGATGTTGTTTTTCCGCCGACTGCATAACCGTCTGAAGTTGCGCTTACGCAGTAGAAAAAGTCATCTCCCGAACCTGCATACATATTTTTTGAAAGCTCTCTGCCAACAGATGAGAGTGTGATTATTACGGCATCGTTGCCGCCTTTTTCACCGAAAACGGAAGGCTGTGTGTATGTACCGACCGCCGCAATATTTCCGTTGCCGAGAACAGCAACATCATAAAGCGAAACCGATGAGGTTGAATCGCCGAAAAGCTTCACCCATTCAACCGTGCCCGCTCTTGAAAACTTTGCGACAAAAGAAAACGGAGTTTTCCAATTCGATGAAATGTTATAAAGACCTGCAAAATCGCCGTCGGTTGATGCCGTTGTACCGCAGGCTATATATCCTCCGTCGGAAAGAGCGTCGATGCCTCTGATAACTGTTTCGATGTTACCTGCATTTCCGCCGAAGATTGCAACGGCAACTTCACTTGCACTGTTAATATAAGGCCCCTTTTCAGTTGTAGAGGGTTTGGTTGTTGATACTGTTGTTTTCTTTGTGGTTGAAGGTTTTGTTGTGGTGGTTGTAATTTTTTCGGTTGTTGACTCCTCAGTAGTTGTCGCAGCTGTTGTAGGCTCGGGAAGAGTTTTTATATTAAGATACACTTCCTGACTGCCGACTGCGTGGTAATCGGTTGCCTTGTAACGCACATATACTACATAATCAGTATTCGGAAGTAGATTTTTATATTCGGTTTCAGCACCCCAGTCATAAACGACGCCAAAACGAATACTCTTGAGCTGATACTCGCATTTTTCTTTGTAGGCTACCGAAAACGAGTTGTATGTCAGAGATTCAAGAACAGGCTTCTCGGGGATAACTGGGTCATAAACCGTAACAACAACCGGTTCGGAACTTTCTTCCGACCCGTCAACGGTTCCGTGCGCGGTTATTGAATATGTTGAACCCGGAGTAAGACCGACAAATCCAGTCAAACCGTTACCCATATCCATATACTGTGCCTCGGGCTCTATGGCAAGGGTGATGTTGTCGCACCCGTCAACAACGGGAGGAACAACAAGAACGCTGCACGCTTCGTCATACACCTGCACGTAAGGTTGCGGAATGGCGTGTGTTATTTCAGGCTGAGTGGTGGACTCTGCAGTAGTGGGTACTGTTGTTGATTCATTGGTGGTTGTTTCCCGTGTTGTAGGCGCCGGCGTGGTGTAAATGGGTGCGGTTGTCGGTGCTGTCGTCTGAGTCGGTGCAACAGTCGCAGAAGGCTCGGTTGCAGTCGGTTCCTCCGTTACGGGATTAGTGGTCGACTCCTCCGTCACGGTTGTTGTGAAACACGAGTGCGGCTCGGTTTCGATTAAATCACCCACACCGAGAAAATTGCCGATACCGTTAACAACAATCGCAAAAATAAGTATAAACAAGCTTATCAGCTTAACAAAAAAATTGCAGTCACAAGTTAACCACATATTTTTGTCCCCCTTTACGCATTGCGCACATAATAATACATTATATATATTATCACAAACAGCACAAAAAATCAATAGCCGGCGGGGTGACCGCCGGCTGTAAAATTATGTTTAGATTTCGGGGATTTCGATTTCGATTTCTCTGCCAAGCTCTGCCGAACGTGAAATACCGTCGATGATAGCCTGGTTATAAAGAATCTGGCTGCAGGGAACGGGAGCTTCTCCGTCCTCCTTAACAGCATCAACAAATGAGCGGATTTTGATATCGAAGCAGTCAACATCATTCTTCTTCATAGGAATATAGGTTTCAATCTGCTCGCCTGCAATTTCACGGTAAATAACAAGAGGACCGCCGATGCTGCCGTTCCAGCACTCTGTTGAAGGAACTCTTACCGAACCCTTTGTACCCATAATGATTGTGTCGCCCGGGGTGTCGAGGTTCATTGCCCAAGCAATTCTGAAGTCGAGGATGATGCCGCCTACAAGACGAATGAAGCCTGCAGCAAAATCATCAACGCCGAATACGTCGTGATGCTCATATGAGGGGCTCTTACCAAAGAAATCCGACTTATAGCCCGAAACTGTGAGCGGCTTGGGATAGCCGATTGAGTTGAGAACCATATCGAGTGAGTAACAGCCGATATCGCCGAGTGCACCGATGCCTGCGGTTTCTTTTTCGATGAAGGATGTGCCGAAGGGAGTGGGAATGCCTCTTCTTCTGCCGCCGCCGGTCTGGATGTAATAAATCTGACCGAGTTCGCCCGACTGAACAACTCTCTTGAGCATCTTCATATTTTCGTCAAAACGAGGCTGGAAGCCGATTGAGAGAATCTTGCCACTCTTCTTTTCAGCTTTGCAGATTTCAACTGCTTCGTCCATAGTAACGCACATTGGCTTTTCAAGAAGAACGTTTACACCGTGCTCAAGAGCATAGATTGTACAAGGTGCGTGCTGACGGTTATATGTACAAACAGAAACTGCATCCAAATCCTTTTCGTTGTCAATAAGCTCTTTATCGCTGTTGTAGTATCTGCCCTCTACACCGTTTGCCTTGGCAAAAGCCTCTGCCTTGCCGGGAACAAGGTCAGCAAAAGCAACAACCTCAACGTCGTCACACTTTAAGTAGCTCTTAAGGTGAGCCTCTGCAATCCAACCACAGCCGATAATTCCGACCTTGATTTTCTTGCCGTTGTAAACTCTTTCCTCTGAATGTTTTTCTTTAAAAGCATCAAGAATATTTCCCATAATATACCTCCGAAAAATATAATTTTATCTACTTTTATAGACTACCATATCGGGAAAATTCTTGCAAGAAAACAACTAAAAAAGTCAAAGCGAAAGTTGCACAAAAAACAAAAAAGCAACTTGTTAATATTGCCTAAACATAAAGAAACAATAAAAAATATGTTAAAAAATTTCTGAAAAAAACTATATTGTTAACACTTTGTTCACATTTCTGCAACAAGAATGCAACAACCCTATGCTATTATAACCTTGCCAATACAATACGTAGGAATGTAAAATTTCCCGTGAACAAGAAAAGACCATCGCTAATAAAAAGCGATGGTCTTTCCTTGTTGTATTGGAAATAAGTAGAATTCCGTTTTATTCACCGGCAAATGTTGGAGCATTTTTAGGTGTTGTACCCTTTATTACCTTGTGGTAGTAGCTATACGTCATAGGTGTATCCTTTGAAAGATTTCCTGCATCGGTTACCTGACCGAGGAAAATTGTGTGTGTATCTGTTTCCAGGGTGTTTATAACCTTGCAGGTTATGTAAGCCATAGCCTGAGGGAGCACAGGGGTAAACTCTTTAACAAGAGGCTCTATACCCTCAAATTTATCTGTATCTCTGCCACTTCTGAAGCCGAAGGAGCCTATTATAATCGGGTCAACGCTTTCACCAAGAATATTTACTGCAAAAATACCTGTATCCTTTATACATTTATTTGTGTAGTTATCGTGGTTTATAGATATTGCAACAGTTGCAGGGTCAGAAGTGATTTGCATAGCAGAGTTTGCTGTGCAGCCTGTTGCCTTACCCTCACCCCAGGTTGTTACAACGTACACACCGTATGATAAATTAAATAATGCTGTTTTATCCATATTCTTCACCTTGAATCCAATCCGGATTATATTTTAATTTTTCCGAAAAACCGACGAAGCTTTGTCTCCGTCGGTTTTTAGCTTCCTTATTCTTCTACAAAATACTCTTTTCCGAGTCCACACACAGGGCAAAGCCAGTCTTCGGAGACATCCTCCCAGGCTGTGCCGGGTGCAACACCGTTTTCAGGGTCGCCTTTTGCAGGGTCATAAACATAACCACAAGGACAAATATATTTCATATAAATCTCTCCTTTTTCATTATGCCCTAATAGTTTACACAATTTTTATGGAATCATTCACCAAAGTCTTAACAAGACATTCGAATGCTTTTTCATGTCGAGCTTCATTTCAGGTTATAAACGCCTTCATAATCACAGTTTCCACAATGATACTTAACCTTATTTAAGTTAGAAGCATTTAAAAACGGACCTTTAACAATACTTAACCTAATTCTGAAGGACTTTCCAAGAGGAATACCTGATGTAAAAGGATTTATAACTTCTTTCCACTCTTTCTTTGCCCCACAACCGGGACAACACTCCGGAATGTTATTCACTATAAATTAACCAAAATATCTCTTAAGAAGACCTTCGAATGCCTTGCCGTGTCTTGCTTCGTCCCTTGCTTTTAAACCTGTTCTCACATCTTTTGTTTATTATTTTTCTAAAAATACGACGAACTGACCACTGTTGTCCGATTGAACAGAAACAATTCTCCAACCCAGGCCAGACCACATATCCAGGTTTTGTTCCATTCTTTCAATTGCTCCCGGACGTGTAGCTTTGTTTGCAAAGTTGTCTATCGGAATATCATAACATACAATCTTAACCATAGTTAACTCCTTTATGTTTAATTAACCGAAATATCTCTTTAATAAGCCCTCAAAAGCCTTGCCGTGTCTTGCCTCGTCTCTTGCCATCTCATGCACTGTATCGTGGATAGCATCGAGATTCTGCTCTTTTGCCATTTTAGCAAGCTCAAACTTACCTGCTGTTGCACCGTTTTCAGCTTCAACTCTCATTTCAAGGTTCTTCTTTGTAGAATCAGTTACAAGCTCACCAAGAAGCTCTGCAAACTTTGCAGCGTGCTCTGCCTCTTCGTATGCTGCCTTTTCTCAGTAGAGGCCGATTTCAGGGTAGCCTTCACTGTGAGCTACTCTTGCCATTGCAAGGTACATACCAACCTCTGTGCATTCGTCCTCGAAGTTTGCACGGAGACCATCAATGATTTCCTGGCTAACGCCCTTAG
>JAZSLR010000082.1:0-15922 GCA_045535475.1 Acutalibacteraceae bacterium
AGTCTTGCGCTGATGGGCATAATCTGCTCATAAACGAGGAGATTGTTTTCTTTGAGAGTCTTGCCCGATTCAACGATATCCACAATAACATCGGAAAGACCGAGCAGGGGAGCGATTTCGATTGAACCGTTGAGCTTTATAATTTCAATTTCACGGTTAAGTGATATGTAATAGTCTTTTGCGATATTGACGAATTTTGTTGCAACTCTGAGAGGTCTGTCGAAATCTTCAACATAATCGTTCGGTGCGGCAACGCACATATTGCACTTGCCGAGACCGAGGTCGAGAAGTTCGTATATATCAAAATTGCCTTCTTCAAGAATGTCTTTGCCGACTACGCCGATATCCGCCGCACCGTGAGCAATGTAAATCGCAACGTCAGAGGGTTTTACGAGAAGATAACGCACGCCGTTTTCTTCGTTTTCGAAAACGAGCTTTCTGTTGTCGCTGTAGATTTCGCTGCAGTCGTAACCTATTGATGCGAAAAGCTCATACACTTTGTCGCCGAGTCTGCCCTTGGGCAATGCAATGTTCAGCATACCGGTACCTCCCTTAATGCACCGTTTTCGAAAGAATAAACCGTCTTTGCCTTGTATCCTTCGGGTACGGTGTGTTCAACACGAACGGAAAATCCCTTGTCAACAAAGCTTTCAACAAGCGAAAGCAGAGTTTCGCTGCTGTTTGCGGAGTCGAAGATGATGAGAATGTCGCTGTCGAACTCACGCTTTTTCTTATAATAAAGATTGAGATTGTCAAGATAAACGGCGAAGCCGACTGCCTGGGTGTTTTCTCTGAGCTTACCTGCAAGCTTATCATATCTGCCGCCCGAAAGAACCGCAGAGGGAGCCTTTTCGACGTAACCTTGGAATATGATTCCGTTATAGTATTCGGTGTTGTTGAGCACGGAAAGGTCAATGAAGAGTCTGTCTGCGAGGTCGCTCTTTCTGAGTGAAGCTGCGATAAATTTAAGTTCTTCGCAAGCGTTTTTCATTTCTTCGTTGCAGGCGAGAGCACAAAGTTCACCGATTGCATCGTCAAGCTTGCCGTTGATGCCTGCAAGCTTTGAAAGAAGCTCGGTTTTTTCTTCAGACACGCCGCATTTTGTGCAGATTGAACGAAGGTCGTGAATGTTCTTTCCTTTAACGCATTCAATGATATCCTTCTTTGCATTTTCACCTATTTCAATTTCCGCG
Source organism: Acutalibacteraceae bacterium (assembly GCA_045535475.1). Classification (GTDB taxonomy): domain Bacteria; phylum Bacillota; class Clostridia; order Oscillospirales; family Acutalibacteraceae; genus CAG-177. Next base: position 1,194 of record JAZSLR010000082.1, read on the forward strand.
AGAAGCGAGGGGATAAATGCCATATGTGAAATCGAAAGAACGAAATCCTTGTCGATTGTTTTAAGACTCTTTGCTGCGAGCATCAGCACTTCTGAAATAAGGTATTCGTCAACCTTACCAAGCACCTCAACACCCGTCTGCTTGATTTCTTTATAGTCCATTGAGCTGTCGCTCATTCTGAAAACACTTTCGTTATAGTAAAGCTTTGTAAGAGAATCCGAAAGCTTTGCATTTTTAACGATTGAAAGAGTAATATCGGGTTTGAGTGCCATAAGGCGACCGTCTGAATTGTTAAACGCAAGAATGCCTTTGCCCGAGAGGAAATCTCTGTTGTCGCTGTAAAAGCTGTATTCCTCAAACTTTGCCATTCTGTATTCTTTGTAACCCCACTGCTTGTAGAGCATTGAAAGCTCATATGTGAGGCTGTCCTCTTTTGAAAGAGTAGCAAGAAATCCGTCCATAATATTCTCCTGATAATTAATATGCAAACAGTATAACACACTTTATTGTGTTAGTCAATTAGCGATTTACCACGCTAAATCAAATCGGTTTTGTGATTTGTTTATGTAAAATACACAATAACAGTCAAAAAGCGTATGGCAAGCGCCACACGCTGTTTTGTTATTTTGTTATTGCTTTTCTCAAGCATTCAAAACTTTCCTGGCTGATAACGTGTTCAATTCTGCAGGCATCAATTGCCGCCTGGTCTGCACTTACACCGATTCCGGTAAGCCACGCAGTGATAGTTTCGTGTCTTTCGAAAACTTTGTTTGCAATTTCAAAGCCTGTTTCGGTGAGGGTGATAAGACCGTCGCCGTCGGTCACGATATAGCCGTGCTCTCTGAGATTTCTCATAGCAACGCACACGCTGGGTTTTGAATAACCAAGCTCGGTTGCAATGTCAACGGAGCGTACGGTACCTTTCTTTTGGTGAAGTATAAGTATTGTTTCAAGATAGTTTTCGGCTGATTCACCCATTATCATTTATTTCACCCTCCGTTCTTCATTGCAGTTTTAAAAGTATATCATATATATTTTTATTTTTCAAGAATTAATTTTATTAATTACAATAAACTTTTTCGGCATATCTTACCGAAGCCATAGCGTCGCTGCCGTAGCTGTCGGCATCAATCATTGCGGCATATTCTTCTGTCATAACCGCACCGCCGACCATAACTTTGCACTCAGGGGCGTGTTTTTTGAGGAGCTTTATCGTTTCTTCCATAGCGGGAACGGTTGTTGTCATAAGTGCGCTGAGCCCGACAAGCTTTGCGCCGCTTGATTTCACGGCATCAGCAATTGCTTCGGGTGCAACGTCTTTGCCGAGGTCAATAACCTCATAACCGTAATTCTCAAGAAGTACCTTAACAATGTTTTTGCCGATGTCGTGAACATCGCCCTTGACCGTTGCGATAACGACCTTGCCTTTTTTGTTTTCGCCTGCAGGAATTGCGGCTTTAATTGATTCAAATGCCTCTTTTGCGGCTTGTGCACTCATAAGAAGCTGGGGAAGGTAAACGGTTTTTTCTTCAAATCCTTTACCGACAGTGTTGAGCGCGGGAATAATCATTCCGTCGATGATTTCCATAGGCGATGTTGATTTGAGAAGCTCTGTTGCAACCGTACCTGCCTGTTCTTTAAGTCCGCTTATGATGCAGGAATCAAGGCTGATGTCCGATTTTGCAGCAGTCTGTGCCTGCACGGGTGAAAGCTTGTCCGCAAATTCAATATAATCAGCGCAGTTTTCGTCTTTTCCGGTCAAAGCCATAAAGCAATGCCAGGCTTTCATCATTTCATCCGAAAACGGATTGATGATTGCACAGTCAAGACCGCATTGCATCGCCATTGTATAGAATACGGAGTTGACGTCTGCTCTTGAAGGCAGACCGAATGAAATATTGGAAACTCCGAGGCTTGTTTTGATACCCATATTATGAAGCATTTTTACAGCTTCAAGAGTTACGTTTGCGCTTTCGGAATCGCTTGAAACAGCCATTGCAAGCGGGTCAACGATAATGTCTTTTTCGTCTATTCCGTATTCTTTTGCACGGCTGATTATTTTCTTTGCGATTTTGACTCGTTCTTCGGCGGAGGAGGGGATTCCGTTTTCGTCAAGAGTGACAGCGATAACCGCACCGCCGTATTTTTTAATCAGCGGAAAGACTGATTTCATACTTTCTTCTTTTCCGCTTACGGAATTAATCAGAGCCTTGCCGTTATAGATTCTCATTGCCTTTTCCATTGCAACGGGGTCAACCGTATCAATCTGTAAGGGGAGGTCGGTGACACCCTGAAGAGCCTTGATTACGCTTATCATCATTGCGGTTTCGTCGATTTCGGGCAGACCGACGTTAACATCAAGAATCGAAACGCCTTTTTTATTCTGTGCAAGACCTTCATTAAGAATATATCCGATATCGTTTTCACGCAGAGCTTCTTTAAATCTTTTTTTGCCGGTGGGATTGATTCTTTCGCCGATGATAACGGGATTTTTGCCGATTTCAACAGCGTGTGTATATGATGAAACGAGAGTGTTGTTTTTCTTTTCGGGGAGTGAAAACGGCAGATTCTTTGTCTTTTTAACGGTTTTTCTGATGTGCTCGGGTGTTGAGCCGCAGCATCCGCCGATGATTGTTGCGCCCGAGTTGAAAATGTCACACATAATATCGGAAAATTCATCTGCATCAATGTCATAAACCGTTTCGCCGTTTTCGCTTCTGGGCAGACCTGCGTTGGGATTAACGATAATAGGCACACTTGAATATTTTGCAAATTCGGGAACGATTTCAGCCATCTGCCTGGGGCCGAGTGAACAGTTCATACCGATTGCATCTGCGCCGAGACCCTCAAGCATTGCAATCATTGCCGCAGGGTCTGCGCCCGTCATAAGCTTGTGAGTTTCGTCGTAAACACAGGTGACGAATACGGGTAAATCACAGCTTTCTTTTGCTGCAAGAACAGCAGCTTTGGCTTCATATGAATCATTGATTGTTTCAATCAGGATGAGGTCTGCGCCTGCTCTTGCACCGATTTTTATTGTTTCGGAAAAGATTGAAACCGCATCCTCAAAATTAAGGTCGCCGAGAGGCTCAAGCATTTTTCCGGTCGGACCGATATCAAGCGCAACATATGCTTCGTTATAGCCTTCGCAGGCGGTCTTTGCATTTTCAACTGCCGCAGTAACAATTTCTTCAAGATTATCGAATTTAAGGCGGTTTGCGCCGAATGTGCAGGTTGTGATAATGTTTGCCCCTGCTTCAAGATAAAGACGGTGCATTTCGATAATCTTTTCGGGGTTTGTGATATTCCACGTTTCGGGTTTTTCGCCCGATTTGAGTCCCCACGACTGAAGAAGTGTGCCTGCACCGCCGTCGCAGTAAGTTATTCCGCTTTTAATTTTATCAAGTATATTCATAGCATTTCCTCTTTATCTGTACGGGCAGTTAATTCCGCTGCAAATCATACATCCGGGTCCCGTGCATTTATTCTTTTCATTGCCGATGCCGATTATCGCCGTAACAGATTTTACAGGCACCATCATCAGGCTGTCGGTAAGGCTCATACCGATGTTTTTCTTTGTTTGTAAAAATTCAATGATATCACGCTGGCATTCAAGCGGCATATCGCCGTAGCCGGGGCTGAATCTCGGTCTCAGACACTCACAATTTTTGAAAGAAAGGTTGATTTTGTCGCAGAAGGCTTCTATTGCCGCAGAACCCACGCAATCCGTAACCATTCCTTTAAGAGGAGAAATTATTGAGTTGCGCTCAATAAGTCTGTGGGATTCGATTCCGGTTGTTGCTGCGAAAACATATGCCTTTTCGCAGCCCGAAAGATTCTTTTTGAGTGAATTGCAGATGATTTTTCCGTTTCCGAGGTCAATTTCACCGTTTGCGCTTATGTCAACTTCTGCAAAACAGGCTCTGAAATCGGCAGCATTTAAGAATTCTTCCGTACATTCAGCAATGAGATTGTTTGTATTTTCATCGGTTTTAGCGGAATAATAGCCGAGATAAACCGCAACCTCCTTCGGGTCGATGTTTATTTCGGCTGCCGCTGATTTTATTATTTTAATCATTCGGTTTTATCCTTGCTTTTGAAAATTATGAGCTTGCTGAAAACATAGTTGATAATAACAACCACAACGCCAACGATGCATTTTGCAATAAAATCGTTCCACTTCAGAAGCGAAACCATAACAAACATCATCAGAGTTTCAACAAAGAATGAAAATATCCTTGCACCCATAAAGCCGACAAATTCTTTGCCTGCAACGGTAGGTTTCCAGCTTTTGGATTCGAAAACCCAGAGCTTGTTTGTCACGAAAGCGAAAACAACGCCTGCAACCCAAGCGATTGCGTTTGCGTCAAGATAATCGCTTCCGCCGCTGAAAACTTTGAGTATTGCAGAATCTTCGGGGATGATTGCATTAAAAACGCCGTCCCATCCGATGCTGATGAAAAGCTTTTTGAAAATATAAAATGTTGCAAGGTTAACAATCGTTGTCAGCACACCGAAAAAAACATAAGTTATTATTTCTTTTGTGAATAGCTTGTCAATAATTTTGCCGATAAAGCTTTCCTTTTTGAAGAGCTTGAAAAGTAATTCTCTGATTTTATCAATCATAATATTCTCCGTGAACAATTTATTTGCCGCAACAGATATATTTTAAAACAAAAAAATAATAAAGTCAATAAAGGCTTGCATTTTTGATACATTATGATAAAATATTATGAGGTGAATTTATGGAAGCATCGGTCAAAAACAGAATCCGACTGAATTTTCTTGACGAAGTCAGAGGACTTGCGGTTTTTTGTATGATTTTATATCACGCATTTTATATCTGCGGTTACTTTTTCGATCGGGATTGGGCATCTTACCTTTTCAATTTCTTTATGCCTGTTCAGCCTTGGTTTGCGGGAATCTTCATTTTTGTTTGCGGAATTTCCTGCTCGCTTTCAAAAAATAACCTCAAAAGGGGATTGATTCTTCTCGGGGTTGCAGTCGGCTTTACCCTCGTAACGGCAATTTTGCTTCCTGCACTCGGATTTGTCGGAACTGAAATATATTTCGGTATTCTTCATCTGCTTGCTGTTTCGGTTCTGATTTATGCTTTGACCGATAAAAAGCTCAGAAAGTTTTCGCCTTTTGCAGGAATACTTCTTTGTGCGGTGCTTTATGCATTTACAAGCGGAATCGATGAAGGCGAACTCGGCTACGGAAACTTTATTAATTTCACGCTTCCCGAAAGCCTTTATGGGCATAATTATCTTATGCCCCTCGGAATATATTCACCTTCGTTTTATTCGGCGGATTATTTTCCGCTGTTCCCCAATATTTTTATTTTTCTTTCGGGTGCTTTTACCGGCAGAATATGCACCGAAAGGGGGTACCCCGAGTGGATTTATCCCAAAAGAGTTCCTTTTCTGGGTGCTCTCGGAAGACGTTCGTTAATCATCTATATTGTTCATATGCCGGCAATTTATGCTGTTTCATATGTAATTGAGTTTATAATAAATTTGTTTTAACAGATAGGAGATAAAAAATGAGCGAAGCATGCAGCGGCAATTGCGCAAACTGTGCAAGCAATTGCGATTCAAGAAAAGAAGCGCAGGATATGAGAATTCCCTGCGGACCTTTCAGCAATGTTAAGAAAGTAATCGGTGTTGTCAGCGGTAAGGGCGGCGTAGGTAAGTCGCTTGTTACTTCGATGCTTGCAAGCGCAATGCAGGCAAGAGGCAATGCGTGTGCGGTTCTTGATGCCGATATAACCGGACCTTCGATTCCCAAGTCATTCGGTATCAAAGAAAGAGCAAAGGCGGATGAAAGCGGTCTTCTTCCCGAAGAGAGCAAGACCGGCATAAAGATTATGTCAATCAACCTTCTTCTTGAAAACGAGGAATCACCCGTAGTGTGGAGAGGCCCCGTTATTTCGGGCGTTATCCAGCAGTTCTGGAAGGACGTTGCGTGGGGCGATGTTGACTATATGTTTGTTGATATGCCTCCCGGAACGGGTGACGTGTCGCTGACGGTGTTCCAGAATCTTCCCGTTGACGGTATCGTTATCGTAACAACACCGCAGGACCTTGTAACAATGATTGTCAAAAAGGCTTTCAATATGGCAAAGCTTATGAATATTCCCGTTCTCGGTCTTGTTGAGAATATGAGTTATGTTGTTTGCCCCGATTGCGGCAAGGAATTCAAAATTTTCGGCGAAAGCAAGATTGACGAAATTGCGGCAGAACTTGGTGTTCCCGTTCTTGCAAAGCTTCCTATTGACCCCAAAACAGCATCGCTTGTTGATAAAGGTGCAATCGAGCTTGCAGACGATAAATATATCGCATCTGCTGTTGACTTTATTTCAAAAATAGACTAAAATTACGGATATAAAAACTTTCAGGAGTTGAAAATAAATGCTTGATATCAGATTTTTAAGAGAAAATCCCGATATAGTTAAGGAAAATATCAAAAAGAAGTTTCAGGATAATAAGCTTCCTCTTGTCGATGAAGTAATCGAGCTCGATGCGCAGTCCAGAGCAATCAAGACCGAAGCCGATAACCTCAGAGCAAACCGTAACAAGGTTTCAAAGGAAATCGGTATGCTTATGGCTCAGGGCAAGAAAGAAGAAGCTATGGCAGCCAAGTCAAAGGTAACCGAATTTTCCGAAAGACTTGCCGAGTGCGAAAAGCTTGAGGCGGAGTATTCCGAAAAGGTCACAAAGATTATGATGACCATTCCCAATATCATCGACCCCAGTGTTCCCATCGGTAAGGACGACAGCGAAGACGTTGAGGTCACAAAATACGGCGAACCCTTTGTTCCCGATTTTGATATTCCTTATCATTCCGAAATTATGGAACGCTTCAACGGCATCGACCTTGATGCCGCAAGAAACGTTGCGGGTAACGGCTTCTATTATCTTATGGGAGATATTGCACGCCTTCACTCCGCGGTTATTTCATATGCAAGAGATTTTATGATTGACAGAGGATTCACCTACTGCGTTCCTCCGTTTATGATTCGAAGCAACGTTGTAACAGGTGTTATGAGCTTTGCTGAAATGGACGAAATGATGAATAAGATTGAAGGCGAGGACCTCTATCTTATCGGTACAAGCGTGCATTCAATGATTGGTAAATATATCGATACTATTGTTAACGAAGATACTCTTCCTCACACTCTCACAAGCTATTCACCCTCCTTCCGTAAGGAAAAGGGTGCACACGGCATCGAGGAAAGAGGTGTTTACAGAATTCATCAGTTTGAAAAGCAGGAAATGATTGTTGTCTGCAAACCCGAAGACAGTATGATGTGGTTTGACAAGCTCTGGCAGAATACCGTTGATCTTTTCCGCTCGCTCGATATTCCCGTCAGAACTCTTGAATGCTGCTCAGGCGACCTTGCCGACCTCAAGGTCAAGTCATTTGACGTTGAAGCCTGGTCACCCAGACAGAAGAAGTATTTCGAAGTCGGTTCCTGCTCAAACCTCGGCGATGCTCAGGCACGCAGACTCAAAATCAGAGTTAACGGTAAGGACGGCAAATATTTTGCACATACCCTCAATAACACCGTTGTCGCTCCTCCAGAATGCTTATCGCTTTCCTTGAGAACAACCTCAACGCAGACGGCAGCGTAAATGTTCCCGTTGCACTCAGACCCTATATGGGCGGCAAGGAAAAGCTCGTTCCCGTTAAATAAATCAAATAACAATAACAAAACCCGTATTCCCTCGGATGAAGGAATACGGGTTAATTTTATGTATTGAGATTAATACTTGAAGTTCTTGTAGAAGATGTGAGTCTCACCGGTTGCGTTGCCGCCGCCTACTGCATCGATAACAACGTTGATGTCGTATTCGACAGTAAGGCTTACAAGGTTGCCTGTTGCAGAATCGATAACAGCTACAACCTTTGCGTTTGAGTAGCTTTCTTCGATAACTGCACTGCTGAGAACTTCACCGATTGCGCTGTAGATAACGGGAGCGGTCTTGTGGTCAAAGTAGCTCTTGTCTGCATCGCCGACGCAGATACCGCACTTGTCGATGGGAGCCTTGGTCCAGCTTTCTGATTTTGAAGCCTTGCTTGTGCCGTCCTTGACGTTCATTGTAATTTTATACTGGTTGCCGTCAGCTGTGCAGGTTGCCTTTGTAACGTCTGATGCAGAAAGTGTGCTCTTGCGAAGGTAATGATGAGGAACATCGGATTCCCACTGACCCTTTGTAACGTCCATTGTGTACTTGTTTTCAATGCCGATGCCCATAAAACTATAAATAAGGTCACCGAATGTCTTGAGAAGGAAACCGGCATTAAGAGCTTCGTTATCTGTGTAACGCTCTTTGTTGAAGCCAACCTTTGCTGCATATGCGTCATTGACTGCCTTGTTGTAATAAGCAATGATTTCTTCTGTTGTTGCGGGAGCTGCAGGAAGAGTGGTTTCTTCAACTGTTGTTTCTTCTGCGTCGCTTACAGCTTCTGTTACGTCGGCTACGGGAGCTTCGGTAACATCGTCTGCCACAGGAGCTTCTGTTACATCTGCAACGGGTGCTTCTGTTGCGATAACATCAGATTCTGTTGCGGGAGCTGTGGTTGTTGTTTCTGCTGTTTCGTTGCCGCCGCAAGCTGCGAGGCTGAAAACGAGCATACCTGCGAGGATAAGTGCGATAACTCTTTTCATTGGAAATTTCTCCTTTAATTTTATTTTATGCCTTTCGGCATTGAGTCCTTATTTAACTGATTCAACAAATCGGATGAATGCATCCTTACCGCTTTCGTTACGCTTGAAAACGCCCGCGTGCTCAAGCACGGCTGCAAACACCTTACCGACCTCTGCATGAATGATATCGGTAATGTTTTCTGCATTCACATTATCATAATTACCGATGAATTCGTCAACCCAGTCTGCGTGAAGTGCGGTTGAATCGTCTGCGTGCAGGTCTTTTCCTTCAATAATTGCATCCGCAAGAATTTCAAGCTCTTTTTTGAGTCTTGCGGGAAGAACGGCAAGTCCCATAACTTCAATAAGACCGATATTTTCTTTTTTGATGTGATGAAGCTCTGCGTGAGGATGATAAACGCCCATCGGATGCTCATCGGTTGTTATATTGTTGCGAAGAACAAGGTCAAGCTCATATTTGCTTCCTCTGCGTCTTGCAATGGGGGTTATTGTGTTATGCGGTGTGCCGTCGGTTTCTGCGAAAATAAATGCGCTTTCGTCGGAATATGAACGCCAGGTATTGAGAATTTTATCCGCAAGCTCAACAAGGCTTTCGCGGCTGTCGGACTGAAGTCTGATTGTTGACATCGGCCACTTGACAATGCCTGCCTCAACATCTTCAAAGCCTTTGAATTCAAGCTTTGTTTCAATCGGCGCACGCTCCATAGCAAATTCGTATCTGCCGCCCTGAAAATGCTCGTGGCTGAGAATTGAACCGCCGACTATCGGCAAATCTGCATTTGAACCGATAAAATAGTGGGGGAAGAGCGACTCGAATTCGAGAAGCTTTGCGAAAGCGGATTTGTCAATTTTCATCGGTGTGTGCTCGCCGTTAAAAACGATGCAGTGTTCATTATAATAAACGTATGGTGAATACTGCAGGCACCAACCTGAGTTGTTGATTGTGATGGGGATGATTCTGTGATTCTGCCTTGCAGGAAAATCCACTCTGCCCGAATAGCCTTCGCACTCTTTGCAAAGCTGACATTTCGGATATCCCGACTGCGGTGCATTTTTTGCGGCGGCAATCGCCTTGGGATCTTTTTCGGGTTTTGAAAGATTGACGGTTATATCCATTGTGCCGTAATCGCCCGTGTACTGCCATTTGAGGTCTTTCTTTATTCTGTCGCGTCGGATATAATTTGTGTCGCAGCTGAGATTATAATAATAATCGGTTGCAGCTTCGGCTGATTCGCCGTAAAGCGAGTTGAATTTTTCGATAATCTGCGAGGGTCGGGGAGTGACTGCGCCCATAAGCGCAGTGTCGAAAAGGTCTCTGTATGTAATTGAATCTTCAATAATTCCGTTTTCAGCCGCATAATCGCAGAGCTTATCAAGAATTTCGTGAATTTCTCCTTCTGCGGCTTCACAAGTGTCGTCAAAAGAAAATCGGTCGAGAAGATACATCACCGAATTTGTGCAGTAAATGCGGTCGCTTTCTTCAATAAGCTTTTTCTCAACTGCATAATCTGCCAGAGCTTTGATATAAGAATCTATCATTATTATCATCTGCCTTAAGTCATTATAAAAAATATTATACACATTTATTCTGCCGTGTGCAAGTGGATATTAAATATTTGTTGAATTTTGGGTATCTTTTTTTATTGTTTTATGATAATATGAAATTATAGTCAACAGAAAGGTGGATAATTTATGAGTTTTTCTGATGCACTTGTCTGTATTTTTATTACAACTCTTGCCGCAAGCTACGGTTGGGGAATGAGAGGCTCGCTTATCGGCGGAGAAAAGGGAGCGATGCTTCCCGGTGCCTTGATTGGTCTTGTTTTAGGTTGGTTTTACGGTTACGGCTCTATTCCTGCCGCGGCGGCAGGACTTATGGGAATGACGTTCGGCGGCACGGAAACCTACGGCGAAACAATCGGCTTTGTTCTCCATCGAGGAAGGGATGATTATAACCCCGTCAGAGGATATATCGGTCTTGCATTCAAAGGTGCGCTATGGTTTGCCGTGTGCGGTGCGTTCATCGGTATAGAGCTTTCCTACGGTGTTTACGAACATTCCGAAATATATCTTTTCTGTCTGCTTATTCCCGTTATGCAGATAGTGGGTCAGTTGATTTTCAACAGACCGTATAATCCTGAAAACAATAAATTCCCCAAGATTTATTTTTCAAAGACACGCCGTGAAGAATGGGGCGGTAATCTTCTTATGCTGATTGCTTTAGTGATTTTTGCAACGGTAAAAAAGGATTATTTCACGCTCATTCTTGTTGCGGGCGGATTTATCTTCGGCGCAATCGGTTGGCTTGTTGCAATGAGAGCGTACGTTACCGCAGTCTTTCCGCTTAAAAACGGCAAATACCTTTTCGGCAAGCTTTATCACAAAGGTCTTATCGACGGCTGGAAGCTTATGGAATTTATACTCGGTGCTTTCGGTGGGTTCGGTCTGTCGCTTGCGTACTGCCTGGGTTACGGCTATATTGAGATATATCAGGACAGAGCTTCGCTCAACGGTGTTGAATTTGCGGACGAATATCTTTCGGATTGGATTCCTGTAATCTGCATAGCCTGTGTTATCTGTATTGTTGCGGTGAACCTCATTTCATATATATATGATAAGAAGGGTAAAAAAGTCAATTCATATATCCTTGACCATATCGAAAGACCTTTTTATAATGTAATACCGATGATGTTTGTGCTTGACGGTGAATATTTTTCAGCAAAATTTGCAACGGTATTTATGCTCATTTTTGTTGTTGTGAACAAACTGATTTTTGACAGATTCAAAAAGGTGAATCTTGCATCAATCCTTATTGGAGCGGGGGTATGCGTTGCAACATTTATGTGTTTTGAAGGAGGTGTCAGAGATGTTAAACCGATTGATGTTGTTCTTGTGGGAACAATTCCGTACATCGCAGGTGAAATCATCTGGATTCTCTCCCAAAAAGGCAGAAACGGAACACCGCTTAAGGATGCGGTAACCAAAACACCGTTTGCAACCGTATTTCCGACGTTCGTTATAATGAGCGTGGTGCTTATTGCTTTATCTGTTAAAATTTTTGCGGTTTAGTCTTTACTTTTTGCGTTTCGTGTGTTAAAATATTAAAGTACGAAAGTAAATCCGAAAGGAATGTTTTTATGGAAAGCAAAATTAAGGATAAGAATGTTGATTTCCTTTTTGAAGCAATTCTGAATCTTCAGAATCTTGATGAATGCTATGCTTTTTTTGAGGACCTTTGCACGGTTACCGAAATCAAATCCATTTCGCAGAGAATCGTTGTTGCAAAGATGCTCAGAGATAAAAAGGTTTACAGCGATATTGTTGCCGAAACCGGCGCAAGCACCGCAACAATCAGCCGTGTTAACCGTTCTCTTCAGTATGGCTGTAACGGCTACGAAGAGATTTTCAAAAGGATGGATGAATAAATGTCATACGATGATTTTTCCCGTTTTTACGATCGTCTGACAGATAATGTTGAGTATAAGAAGCGTGCAGATTATTTTTGCAGGCTTCTTTCAATGTGCGGAATAACCGACGGAATTCTTCTTGACCTCGGATGCGGTACGGGCAGTATGTCTGTTGAAATGGCAAAAAAGGGTTTTGAGGTTATCGGTGTTGACAGCAGCGTCGGTATGCTCAACGCCGCACAGCAGAAGATGTTTGAAAGCGGAGAGCAGATGCTTCTTCTTAATCAGAGTATGCAGGATATTGATCTTTACGGCACAATTGACTGTGCTATCTGTGTTCTTGACGGAATCAACCATCTCCCGTGTGCCGAAGATGTTATTGAAACATTCAGAAAAGTATCGCTGTTTATGAACAAAGGCGGCGCATTTGCCTTTGATGTAAATACATTATATAAACATCGGCAGATTCTTGCGGATAACGCTTTTGTTTATGATTATGATGACTTTTTCTGCGCGTGGCAAAACAGCTTCAATCCCAATGACAGCAGCGTTGAGATAACTCTTGATTTTTTCGAGGAAGAGGACGGAGTTTATTACAGAAGCGGCGAAAGCTTCTGCGAGCAGGCATATGAACTTTCCGAAATATCGGGATGGCTTGAAGATGCAGGATTTGAGGTTGTCGGAATCTATGACGATATGACAACGGATAATGTTAAGCCCGAAACACAAAGGGCAGTATTTTTAGCAAAAAAGAAGTGAGATAAATTATGAGTGAACTTGTAAGAATGATATCGGCAGACGGTACTTTGACCGTCATAGCCGCAGAAACAACAGATATAGTAAAACGAATGAAAAGAATACACCAGACCTCTCCCGTGACTTCTGTTGCATTGGGCAGACTTATAACTGCCGCTTCGATGATGGGTGCAGTTCTTAAAGGTAAGGATGACAGCATAACTCTCCGCCTTAACGGAGGAGGACCCGCAGGCTCTCTTATTGCGGTTTCGGACAGTCAGGGTAACGTGAGAGGCTATGTTTCAAATCCTGTTGTTGAAGATATGATTAACGATAAGGGCAGACTTGATGTTGCCGGTGCAGTCGGCAAGGAAGGCACGCTTACCGTAATGAAAGACCTCGGACTGAAAGAGCCTTATATCGGTCAGATTCCCATTCTTTCCGGCGAAATTGCCGAGGATATAACAAGCTATTTTGCAATCAGCGAGCAGCTTCCGAGTGTGTGTGCTTTGGGTGTTGCACTCAAACCCAGCTCTGCAATCAACGTTGCGGGCGGATTCATTATTCAGCTTCTTCCTACGGCTATGGAAGATACAATAGACAAAGTTGAAGAATGCATCAAGGGTCTTGAACCCATAACTCAGATGCTTTCTGACGGAATGACTCCCGAGGAAATCTGCCGTCACGTTCTCAGTAAGTTTGAACTTGAAGTTCTTGACACATCAACACCCGAATATAAATGCAACTGTTCAAAGGAGAGAGTTTCAAAGGCATTGCTTACTCTCGGTAAAGAAGAGCTTATCGATATGGCAAATGATCCCGTGACAGAGGTTTCCTGCCATTTTTGCGAAAAGAAATATAAATTCACATCGGAAGAAATAACAGAGCTTGCAAAATAACAGCAAAGAGGGTTTTGATATGGGTAAATTGTTCGGTTATCCCGAATTTGATATCAACGGCGAAGAAATACTCTGCACATATGATAACGATTACAGTGAAATGATGATGGATGTCCGCGTTTACCGTATGAAAGCAGGGAAAGAAAGAAAATTCCTCCGTAACGGCGAAGAAACAGCTGTTCTGCTTCTTTCGGGAAAAATTACTTTTGACAATAATGAAACCGTCAGCCGTGAAAGTGTGTTTACCGAAGGTCCGTTTGCGCTTCATGTGTGCACGGATACCGAAATAACAGTCAAAGCGGAAGAAGATTCCGAGATTCTTGTTCAATGTACAAAGAACGATGCAAAGTTCGATTCAAAGCTTTACAGACCCGAGGATGCTCCTTGGGGATATTCCTGCGTCGGTAAATTCGGCAACGTTGCAAAGCGCAGAGTCAATACTATTATAGATAAGGATATAGCGCCGTGGTCAAATATGGTTCTCGGCGAAGTGCTTAACGATAAGGGTAATTGGTCGGGTTATCTGCCCCACAGACATCCTCAGCCCGAGTGCTATTATTTTAAATTTGACCGTCCCGAAGGCTTCGGTGCAAGCTTTGTCGGCGATGAAGTTTTCAAGAGCGTTGATAACAGCTTTTCGGCTATTCCCGGAGGCGCACTCCATCCGCAGTCGGTTGCCCCCGGATTTCAGATGTATACCTGCTGGATGATACGTCATCTTGACGGCGATCCCTGGCTTCAGACTACCCGCAACGAGGATGAAAAATATGTCTGGCTTCACGATGCAGAGTTTTGATTAATATAGAATTACGGCGGTTTTTTTACTATATTCCGCCGTGAATTTGACTTCAAAAATATTCTCGATAAGAATTAAAAATTAATTTAAAAATTTTTGAATTTTTTTTGAAAAAAGGGTTGACAAATCAAAAAAAGTAGTGTATTATAACGTACGTCGCTTGACGAAAGCGACGCCAACGTGGGAGCATAGCTCAGCTGGGAGAGCATCTGCCTTAC
>JAZSLR010000145.1:0-3945 GCA_045535475.1 Acutalibacteraceae bacterium
ATGTCCGAATTTTCAGCTTCAAAAAGGAAGCCGCCCTGACCGCTACCTTTATAGGAATAGCTTGTTTCATTATCCCAAAACCACACCAAAGCACAAATTGCGTTTTCCCCCTCTTTGAGGAAAGGAGCAATATCTATGCTGTCATAATAGCCGCTGTTTTTATCGGGGCCTCGTTTCACGCTTCCCTCAAAAACTACTGTTTCTCCGTTTATGTAAAGCCAATATTTCGAGTCGGCTGAAATGTGAGCAATAAGCTCTTCGGGCTTTCTTTCAAGACTTACCTTTTTATTAAAGCACATCCAGACATTTTTCTCCGTCAGGTTTTCTTTATCCCAAATCCATTTGGCCTTCCAATCGGGTTTCTCTTCGGTGGAAATCACACTGTATTCGGGAATACTGTCGGGAATCTTGTAGTCATTTGTATACGGAATCATTGCCGAATCACCAAATGAAAAAATTGAAGATATAAAAGCTGCCGCTATTGCAAGATAAGAAATAATTGTCTGTAAAATGTTCATAGGAAACTCCTTGATTTTATCTTAATCGGCTCATAAATTCTTATTTACCTGACCGATTATTTATTTTTCCTTGATAAGCACAATGCTGAAAAGGTCCAAATCAAAAGAACAGTCGCTGTTCAAATCAAATTCCAATATATCCATATCATCCCTCCGAAAACAGTGTGACAGGCCCGTACAGTCCGCCCGATACAAAGTCTTTTGCGAAATCCAACTCCCCTTCAAAATACGGAGATAATTCCTTGATATCCCACTTGTCAAAGTAATCGGTGTGAACATACCAATTGGCAGGAGTGTTGGTCACAGCTATTTTCAGCTTATTATTTTCATCAAGTACACCGCGGGGTATTTTAAATCTGTACGGAGGCATCAAAGCTGTTCCCAAAGGTTGACCGTTGAGATATACACAAGCCGTGAAATGCACATCTCCGAGATTAATCTCCCCTTCTTTTCCGACTTTTTCAGCGGGGAGTGCGAAAGACGTTTCATAAACACCGATTCCCGAGTAAGCGCTGCCAATCAGATATGCCCAATCACCAAGGTTGACGGGAACCGCTTCATCAGAATGTTTTATATTTTCAAATCCGTTTTCATTGCAGATAATTTCAAGTTCTTTGCGGAACAAAAACCCGTTCGGAATATCGAATCTGTTTCTGAATTCCTTTTTATTTTCCGCACTCAGAATTTCGTCTGTCAGCAATATAACAGCCGTTTCACCTATGGCAAGAGAGAGGTGCAGAACGCAGTTTTCGGCTTCGAAACGCTGCAAAGAACCGTTTGCCAAATCAAGCAGATAGCCGCTTGACGAGGGAAGATGAATCCGATAATCCCCTCTTTCACCTGTTTCGCGGAACAGAAAAAACAATTCTGCTTTTTCTGCCTTTCTGTGCATTGCGCGTAAGCCTGCACCTTCAATCCGAATTATCGGTGCGAGCTCAGATAGAGTGTGTGAAACCCTGCCGCCGCCTTTGATGAATCGATTAAGTACCTTTTGAGTTTCTTGCGGAATAAAGGCATTTTCGGGTATGATGATATGGCGGTAAGCCGCATTGCCTATGCGTATACAGCCGCCGTCTGCTCCCTTTGCAGCTTGAATAACATCATCGTCAACAATATCAAAATCCACCGTCATATCTTCGAGCGTTCTGCCGAGAGTGTCGAATGTTTTTGCCGCAGCATCAGCTTTCAGACCGCCTTGAATATCGTGAACGGGATAATAAAGTCCCGTTTCGCAGACACGTTCTCCGAGAGCGGATACGTATGAGAGACGTTCCATATAACGGTTGAACTGAGAGAGATAACGGTAAAACACCTGATTCTCCGTGAAAACCGGAAGTTCCTGCGCGAGATATGCACCCTTGCGCCCGAGCGGAAAGTTAAACAGATTGAAGATGTTTATTCCGCGTACGGCAAGGTATCCAACGGTATACCGCATTATATCATAAGTCAGTCCCGGGCCTGCTACGCCGAAGATTTCGGCCATTGCAAGCTTTGTGCCGTTCTGCTCGGCAGCGGATGAAGCATATCTCGGGAAGAATCCGTTGTAAGCGTTCAGATCGTCCTTTTTTGTTGTTTTGTTTTCGGGGTAGAGTTGCCGCCAGATAACATCAACTCCAGGGATATCAAAGCACCGCAGAGCACGCATCAGGTTAAAGTTTCCGCCGCCGAGGACACAGCCAAGGGGATCGTGATCCTTATCCAAATGGCCCGTAAAAGCCATACCGTTATCGTTTGCCCATTTTTTGCACGGGAGAAGAAAATTATCGCAGAACATCCTGCTGCACAAATCGTACCAACGGTGCAGTATGTGAACGTTTTCTTCCGTCACATCCGCTCTTTGTGCAATCAGCGGCAGATACGGTAATATTGACTCGCCATAAAGATTTTCATATTTCTCTGCAAGCTCTTTTCCGAATGCTTTGGAGGGAGCTTTCGGCTCATCCGTAAATACTGCCGTAACGTTTTTACCGAGTGCATTTTTCATTGAGGATGCATATTTTTCGTGAGTGATTTCAATAAAACATCCCGTTGCATCTTTATTGAGCAAATCGGGATAATCCGCATTTCCGCAGATTTCTTTTTCCGTAATATACTCGGTTACAACAGTATCCTCAACAAAAACATATCCATCCGAAATCATTTCTTTATCCTGCATAAAAGATGCAAGAACATCGGATGTTGTTTTTTTATACACATCACCTGCGGAAAAAGAGCGTTCGTAAACTTTCAGCACCTGCCTCGCATATTCGGGATGGTCGCGCAGAACTTTTCCGCACGCACCGCCCGAAGGCCATCCGCCTTCATCATAGATCCAGCATTGCATACCAAGGGATTTTCCCTTTTCAACAGCATATGCACAAAGCTCAAAGAAATCGGGAGAAAGATAGTCGGGCGCAAGGTTTGTAGGCATACTGTCGGGTCGGAAATTCTTCGGCTCGGGAAGAATATAAAATGCCCGTATGCCGAGATTCTGCATCTCGGCAAGCTGAGCGTCTATAATATCGCAGGTGCAGATATCGTTCCATACCCAGATATATACAGGAGCGCAGAAAACATCCGGAGAGATAAAACTGTCTATATCGAATTTATGATTGTTTTTCATTATTCAACCGTCCTTGAAGCTTCAGACATTCGGATTGTATCTGTTCTGCTTTTTCAGTCTGTTTATAAAGCACTTCAGAGCGATAACCATTATCACATAGAGTACGGCAAGCAGAACGGGATATACTCTTATGCCGAACACTCCGCTTATAAGACTGACCATAGGAGGTGCCAGCATAACGCCGATGTAAGCAAATGCAATCTGTGAGCCCATAATCGATTGTGATGCTTCTTTGCCGAAGTTGTGCGGTGTCAGGTGTATCATATTCGGGTAGATTGATCCGTTGCCCAATCCCACAAAGAATAAACCGACAACGGTAACCGCACCGTGCAGAGGAAGAAGCATAATCGCAATTGCCGGAGCAAGAATTGCGGCGCCGATACCGATGCGTTTCCAGGTGCTGATTTTATCCGAAAGCAATCCTGAAACAAAACGTCCGACTGACATTCCTGCATAATATATCGTCAGAGCAAGCGCACCTTGTTCTGTCTGAAATCCTTTTTCCGTTACAAGATATGTACTTCCCCAGACTCCGCAGGCATATTCAATTGCGTTCGTTGCAAGCATAATAATCCATACCTGCCGAACTTCCGCTTTCTTTGCCATCTGCAAAAAAGTGAGGTTAACGGCCTTTTCCTCCCCTTCCTGTTCGGCTGAGGCGGTCTTTTTCCACAGAGGAACGGACACAATCAGAAGCAACGCAATAACCGACTGTACATAAAAAGCATAGCGATAACCGCTGCGCCAACCGACGCCGCTTAATGCATGTGACATAAGATAAGGACTGAGACTTACTCCTACACCATAAAAACAATGCAGGAAATT
>JAZSLR010000071.1:0-14936 GCA_045535475.1 Acutalibacteraceae bacterium
GTTTACGCAGCCGCCGGGGCAAGCCATGATTTCGATGAACTGATAATCAGCTGTGCCTGCCTTAACCTTTTCCATAACTGCCTGAGCGTTCTTAAGACCGCTTGCAGCGCACACCTTGATTTCCTTGCCTGCGATGGTGTAGGTTGCTTCCTTGATGCCTTCCGTTCCTCTGACCTCGTTGAACTCAAGCTTATTGAGTTCTTCGCCGGTGAGAACTTCGTATGCTGTTCTGAGTGCTGCTTCCATAACGCCGCCGGTTGCGCCGAAAATAACGCCTGCGCCTGAGCCTTCGCCGAGAGGATTGTCAAAGCTTTCGTCGGGAAGAAGGTTGAAGTTGATGCCTGCAGTTTCAATCATTCTGCCGAGCTCACGGGTTGTGAGAGCATAGTCAACATCTGCATAGCCGCTTGCTGACTGGTCTGCTCTGCCTGCCTCAAACTTCTTTGCGGTACAGGGCATAATGCTTACAACAACGATATCCTTGGGATCAAGGTTCATCTTCTTAGCATACCATGTCTTGATAACTGCGCCGAACATCTGCTGAGGTGACTTGCAGCTTGAAAGATGGTCGATCTGCTCGGGGAAGTAGTGCTCGCAGTACTTAACCCAACCGGGTGAGCAGGAGGTGATAAGGGGCAGAACGCCGCCGTTGTTGATTCTGTCAAGAAGCTCTGTTGCTTCTTCCATAATGGTAAGGTCGGCTGAGAAATCGGTATCGAATACCTTGTCGAAGCCGAGTCTGCGAAGAGCAGCAACCATCTTACCTGTTACGTTTGTACCGACAGCGTTGCCGAAGCATTCGCCGAGAGTAACTCTGATTGAGGGAGCTGTGTTGACAACAACAAACTTCTCGGGGTCTGCGATTGCAGCAAATACCTTTGCGGTATCGTCCTTCTCATAAAGAGCACCGACGGGACAATGAACGATACACTGACCGCAGGATACGCAGGAGAAATCGTTGAGGGGAAGCTCAAAGGGTGAGCCGATATGAGTATCAAAGCCTCTTGCGCTTGCACCGATAACGCTGATTGCCTGATTGTCGCAAGCTGCAACGCAGCGGCGGCAAAGAACGCACTTGCTGTTATCTCTGATCATATGAGGTGCGGATTCGTCATACTGTGCTTCGGGATAAACGCCTTCAAAAACTTTTTCGTCTTCAACGCCGTAATCCTTGCAGAGCTTCTGAAGCTCGCAGTTGCCGCTTCTTACGCAGGAGAGACATTCTTTTCTGTGAGTTGAAAGAACGAGCTCAAGATTTGTCTTGCGGCTCTTTCTTACTTTTTCTGTGTTGGTGAAAACTTCCATACCCTCGTTTACGGGAAATACGCAAGAAGCAACGAGTGAACGAGCACCCTTGACTTCAACCATACACATACGGCAAGCGCCGATTTCGTTCATTTCCTTAAGGTAGCAGAGAGTGGGAATTTCGATGCCCGCATATCTTGCAGCCTCAAGGATTGTGATGCCCTTGGGAACGCTCAGGGGCATATTGTTTATTTTAATGTTTACCATTTCCATTAGCTTATGCCTCCTCTATTAACCTTTGCTGATTGCGCCGAACTTGCAGGAATCCATACAAGCGCCGCACTTGATACACTTGGTTGTGTCGATGACGTGGGGGTTCTTGACTGTGCCGCTGATAGCGCCGACGGGGCACTTTCTTGCACAGAGAGTACAGCCCTTACACTTATCTGCATCGATAACGTAGTTGAGAAGCTTCTTACATACGCCTGCGGGGCACTTCTTATCAACAACGTGAGCAATGTATTCTTCGCGGAAGAACTTGAGGGTTGCAAGAACGGGGTTGGGAGCTGTCTGACCAAGACCGCAGAGTGAGTTCTCTTTGATGTAGTATGCAAGCTCTTCAAGCTTGTCGATATCTTCAAGAGTACCGTTGCCGTCCGTAATCTTTTCGAGGAGCTCCATCATACGCTTTGTGCCGATACGGCAGGGTGCGCACTTACCGCAGGATTCATCAACGGTGAAATCGAGGAAGAACTTTGCAATGTCAACCATACAGTTGTCTTCGTCCATAACGATAAGACCGCCCGAACCCATCATACAGCCGATAGCTGTGAGGTTGTCGTAGTCGATGGGAGTATCGATAAGGCTTACGGGGATACAGCCGCGGGAGGGACCGCCGGTCTGTGCAGCCTTGAACTTCTTGCCGTTGGGGATGCCGCCGCCGATATCATAGATGATTTCGCGGAGAGTTGTACCCATAGGAATTTCAACAAGACCTGTATTTTCAATCTTGCCGCCGAGTGCGAATACCTTTGTACCCTTTGATTTCTCAGTACCCATTGATGCGAACCAATCTGCACCCTTGAGGATAATCTGGGGAATGTTTGCAAAGGTTTCAACGTTGTTTTCTGTTGTGGGCTTGCCGAAGAGACCCTTTACTGCGGGATAGGGAGGACGGGGTCTGGGCTCACCTCTGTTGCCTTCGATTGAGGTCATAAGAGCTGTTTCTTCACCGCAAACGAATGCGCCTGCACCAAGACGGATGAAGAGGTCAAAATCAAAGCCGCTGTCGAAGATGTTCTTGCCGAGAAGGCCGTATTCTCTTGCCTGGTCAATAGCAAGCTGAAGACGCTTAACAGCGATGGGATACTCTGCACGAACATAAACGTAACCTTCGGTTGCGCCTGTTGCGTAACCGCAGATTGCCATAGCTTCGATAAGGCAGTGGGGGTCGCCTTCAAGAACCGAACGGTCCATAAATGCGCCGGGATCGCCTTCGTCGGCGTTACATACAACATACTTCTGGTCAGCTGCGTTAGCCGCTGTGAAGCTCCACTTAAGACCGGTGGGGAAGCCGCCGCCGCCTCTGCCGCGGAGACCTGAATCCTTGACAACCTTAACAACATCTTCGGGAGTCATCTCTGTGAGAACCTTACCGAGTGCTGCATAGCCGTCCATAGCGATATATTCGTCAATGTTTTCGGGGTCGATAAGACCGCAGTTACGAAGAGCAACTCTCTTCTGGGTCTTGTAGAAGTTAGTGTCGTTAAGAGAAATTGTTTTGCCTGCTTCTTCGATAACGCTCTCGTCTGCATCCTTGTAAACAAGTCTGTCAACAAGGCGTCCCTTGAGAAGATGCTCGGAAACGATTTCCGCAACGTCGCTTTCCTGAACACGGCTGTAGAAAGTGCCTTCAGGATAAATGATAACAACGGGGCCGAGGGCGCAAAGACCAAAGCAGCCTGTCTGAACAACCTTTACTTCTTCTGCGAGACCGTTCTTTTCGATTTCGCTTTCAAAAGTGGAAATGAGTACCTTGCTGCCCGATGAAGTACAGCCGGTACCGCCGCAAATCAATACATGGGAACGAATCATATTTTTTTAACCTCCATTATGAGATAGCGTTGCTGATTGTGTATTCCTGAATAACCTTGCCGCCCTTGAGGTGCTTTTCAACAACCTCGGCTGCCTTTTCGGGAGTCATCTTGATGTAGGTAACCTTTTCTTTGTCTGCTTCAAAGATTTCTACAACGGGTTCGTACTGGCAAACACCGATGCAGCCTGTCTGTGAAACGGTAACCTTATCTGCAAGACCTGCCTTGCCGACTTCCTCAACAAATGCGTTGAGAACGGGTCTTGCGCCTGCTGCGATGCCGCAGGTTGCCATACCGACAACGACTTTGATATCGCCGCTGCCTTCGCGAAGAATAACCTTATCCTTCATCTTTTCTCTGATTGCTGCAAGCTCAGCCAATGATTTCATAACATCTATCCTCTCTTTAATTATTTATTGTATTATGAAACGGAATCGTAGGCTTCCTTGAGGAAATCCTCTATCCATTTTATAACCTCGTAGCTGTCAAGCGGAACATCGCCGAGAACCTCACGAAGCTCCTTTGTGTCCAGCTCAACGGTTTCGCCGTTAATTGTGTGAACAAACTTCCAGTCGATATCGGGCGAGCCCTGAATCAGCACCGTCACGGTTGAAACAACGTCACCCAGCGGGGTGAAATCAAGGTGGTTCTTAAAGAAAACCGCCGTAACCGTTGTTCCGTGACTGTCGGGGCTGTCCGTTTCGCAGACGGAAGTTATTTCTATGCTTCCGCCCGTCTGCTCCGCCGCAAGCTTGAGCAGCGGAATTCCGAGACCGACATTTCTTGTTGTTCTTGTTGTGTAAAACGGGTTCATAACATTCTGAACCGTTTCTTCGCTCATTCCGCAGCCGTCATCCTTTATCGTTAAAGTCAGGGTTTCGTCTGTTTCGTCGAGCTTTATAAGAATGTTCTCAGCTTTTGCCTTGACCGAGTTTTTCGCTATGTCAAGAATGTTTAGTGATAATTCTTTCATATGTTTCTCAGCCTTTCGAAAAGCTTTTTGCGGATATTTTCGGGAGTTTCTTCTTCAACATCAAGCTCAAAGCAATTGAGCCTGCCGCTTATATCCCACAGATAGTGAGCATCGGAAGAAACCACGATAGGTTTGTCCGCAAGAACGGGGAATTTTGAAATGTATTCATCCTTTTTATCGGAATCGTGAAGCTCCGCACACGGAAAGACCGGCATTTCGGGGAACACGCCGAGGGTAGCGATTATTCCGTTTGCTTCTCTGTCGATATGGGCAGGGTAACATATTCCGCCGAAAGAATTCACAAGGACGGGCGCTTCGTCAACGGTAATCTGCGTTGCATTTGAAAGCAGATAATCGTCAACTCCGATAACCTCGTCGTTTTCGTCCATTATCATCTGCTGACCGAAAATATCGACTCGGTTTTTAAAGGATATTCTGCGGAGATTGACTGCTTCGCTGAATTTCAGCGCATCCTCAAGCTGCTCAAAAAGGCAGACGAGGTGGATATCCTCCGCAGTGGTCAGCTCCATACCTGCAACGGGTACGATTCCGTTTGCCTGCGCCGTTTTGAAAAAAGCGGGGCAGTTGAGGCAGGTGTTGTGGTCGGTCAGAGCCATAATGTCAAGCTTTGCAACCACGCCCATACCCGCAATGTTATTCGGAGTCATATCGTCGTCGCCGCAGGGCGACAGGCAGGAGTGAATATGCAAATCGTAATAGTATTTCTTCATATCTTAAGAAGCATCGCCGTTTCGTAGGCGGGCAAATCCGATGTGAGAATGTTGACACCCTTTGCGTTTGCCGTTTCGGTAACGGCGGCATCAAGAGCCACTCCCTCGGCAAGGATTATGCAGGCTACATCGGCAAGTGATGCAACGGCAACGATGTTGATGTTGGACATAATCGTTATCCACGCACCGTCAGCCTTCGCTCTGCCCATAACCCAACTTAAAAGGTCACCGATATAAACGTTACTGATTTCACGTTCACCGTCAGGGATAGCAACGGCTGTGAATCCGGGCATTGCCGCAAGCTCATTCACTGTCAACCGAATCACCTCCGCTGTATTCCTCGATATACTTCTTGAGAAGCTCTTTATAGGCAATTATGCAGTCGTTTCTGTCTGCATTTCCCATAACGATATCTTCCGCAAATGCACGGCAGCTCGGAGCGCCGCACGAGCCGCAGTCGATACCGGGAAGCTCCTTGCGCACCGCCTGAATCTTTGACATAAGACGCATCGATTCGCCGATGTTATCGCTCAGTCTGTTGAGCGGATTGTAGCTCGGCAGGTCGGTAAAGAAGCATTCGTGGGGAATATAGCTCTCGTTATCCTCGGGTTTATTGAGTGAAACGGGCATATACCGCCTCAGGGTATGAAGTCTGTTTTTGGCAACATAGGGATTTTCAATCGTAAGAACACCGCCCACGCATCCGCTCGGGCAGGCGTTGAGTTCAACAAAATCAATCGGCGGAATGTTGCCGTCTTCTATCTGGTCGAGAACAGAGATAACGTTGTTGATTCCGTCCGCGGCAAGAATTTTATCATTGAAAAGTGCGGAGCCTTCGCCGCCGCATATCGCCCAGCTCAGACCGATTCTGCCTGCCTGGCTCGCGATTTCGCAAAGCTTCTCGCGCTTCATAACGTTGATAAGCTGAAGGTAAATTTCACTCATTGAAATTACCATATCAACCTCGCTCTTGTAGCTTCCGAAGCCGTTCCTTGCATAGCTCATCTTTGCGGGGCACGGAGAAATGAAACATACTCCGACATCCTCTCTTTTAAGCTCGGGATGCTCTTTCATCGCTTTTTCCCTTGCAAGCCTTGCGGCAACCTCCATCGGAGGCAGAAGCGGGATAAGATTATCCTTGAGGAACGGGAAGCGCAGAACGATAAGCCTTGTCACAACGGGACACGCCGTGCTGATGACGGGTTTTTTGATGCCCTCGGTCTGAAGATAGAGACGGGTGTAAGTCGAAACAAGCTCGGCACCCTTTGAAACCTCAAAAACATCGTCAAAGCCGATATCAAGCAGACCCTGAAGCACGTAGCCTATGTTGTCAAGATTATCAAACTGTGCAAAAAGCGCAGGTGCGGGCAATGCGATTTTGAATTTGTATTTTTTGATTTCGTCAAAAGAGTTGCAAATGCTCTTTTTGGCGTTGTTGGGGCAGTTACGGATACACTCGCCGCAATCGATGCAACGCTCCGAATCAATCACGGCGCAGCCGTTACGGATTCTGATTGCCTCTGTGGGGCAGTGCTTCATACAGGTTGTGCAGCCTGTGCATTTGCTCGGGTCAAGAGCAACCGAATGAATGTATGTATTCATAAAAATACACTCCTTCCCGATTCGTCAGGTTCAGTAATTTACCTTCATTGTGATGGTAGTGCCTTCGCCTACAACCGAATCAATCTGCATTTCATCGGTATATCTTTTCATATTGGGCAGACCCATTCCGGCGCCGAATCCGAGCGAGCGGATATTATCGGGGGCTGTTGAGAAGCCTTCCTGCATAGCCTGCTCTATATTTGCAATTCCGGGGCCTTTGTCTGCCAGAATTATTTCTATACATTCGTCGCTGACGATAACATCTGCCGTTCCGCCTTTTGCGTGAATCACCATATTGATTTCGCCTTCATACATAGCGATTGAAACGCGGCGGATTGTTTCGGGGTCAATGCCGAGCTGACGCAGGTTCTTTTTGACCTGCACCGAAGCCTGACCCGCAGACGTGAAGTTATCACCGTCAACCTCGAATCGGAATACCAAGGGTTCAGCCATCAGATTCACCGTTTCCTCTCAGCCCGTTTGAATAGAGAATACCGCAGGCGTCATACATACGCATCGGAGTGGTCAGCACTGCGATGCCGCATTCGTTTGCAAGCTCTATCATTTCGGGCGAAGGGTGCTTTGAGCGCACAAAAACAACGCACATCATATCCATCATCTCTGCGGTACGGATAACCTGAGCATTGACAAGTCCCGTTAAAAGTACCGCCTGATTCTTGACATATGCAAGCACATCGCTCATCATATCGCTTCCACAGGCGGAATGAACGTCGTTCTCAAGATGCTCACCGCCGCAAAGAACCTCTGCGCCGAGTAAATCTTTTATAGTGTTGATAGTCATTATCAATCCCTCATTTCCGTTACGGGGTAAGATTTAGTTATACTTTGCGAGAATGTCGGGAATTTCGTCGGGAGTAACTCTGCCGTAAACGTCTTCGTTGATTGTGAAAACGGGAGCAAGACCGCAAGCACCGATGCAGCGGCAAGCTTCAACCGAGAACTTAAGATCTTCTGTGCATTCGCCGGGTTCAACGCCGAGAACTTCGCAGATTTTGTCGAGAATTTCCTGAGAACCCTTAACGTAGCAAGCTGTTCCGAGACAAACCGAAACGTTGTACTTGCCCTTGGGAGTGAGTGAGAACAGAGCATAGAAGCTTGCTACGCCGTAAACCTTCTGAAGGGGAACATTCATACCGTCTGCAATTATGGTCTGAACCTCGATGGGCAGATAGCCGTAAATGTTCTGTGCTTCCTGCATAACGTGCATAAGCATACTCTTATCATCTTTGCATTCTGCGATGATAGCCTTGAGCTGTGCTTCCTGTTCGGGAGTGCCTGTGAAAGGCAGGTTGCTGATTTTTTTAACCATCTAAGTCATTCCTCCTGAATGAAATTTTAAACAATTGAATGCCGCAGAGCCGCAGACACAAACGCCCGCAATTCTGCATTCTAAAGCATTATAACATATAATTATGAAAAATGCTACTTTTTTATCGATATTTTTTGCACGATTTAAAAGGTTTTTTTATGTATTTTTTGTATAAATATTCTCTTTTTGCCGTTAGTTTTTTCTAACCGTGCCGAATCGTTGACAACGTAACCGGAGATATGATAAAATGATAGATAACGTAAATTTAAAAGCGAAAGTGATAATCTTATGAAAAACAAACGAAACTTTCCGATTGTAACTGTTACCAAGAAAGCTGAAGCGGCGCTCAAAAAGGGTCATCCCTGGGTCTATGATGCGGAGATAACACAGACCTTCGGCGAGATGCAGAACGGCTGTCTTGTTGATGTGCTTTCTCCGAAAGGCTCATATCTCGGCACGGGATTTTTAAGTCTCAACAGCAAAATCAGAGTGCGCGTTCTTTCCTCAAATGCAAACGAAGCCTTCTCCCCCGCATTCTGGGAAAGAAGGCTGAAATATGCATTAGATTACAGAAAAACCGTTATGGGCGACGATTTCTCGTGCTGTCGCCTTGTTTTCGGCGAAGCCGACGGACTTCCCGGGCTTACGGTTGACCGCTTTTCCGATATAATCGTCACCCAGGTGCTGTCCTACGGTATGGATAAAATCAAGGATATGATTTACACCGCACTTGTCAGAATTCTGCGTGACAGCGGCGAGGAAATAAACGGTCTTTTCGAAAGAAACGACGTCGCCATCCGCGAGCTTGAAGGTCTTGAGCAGTATAAGGGTTGGTACGAAGCCATCCCCCACCCCGAAAGCGCGGTGACGGAGATTTGCGAAAACGGAATAAAGTATCTTGTCGATGTCGAAAACGGTCAGAAAACGGGATTTTTCCTTGACCAGAAATATAACCGACTTGCAGTTTCAAAAATCGCAAAGGGCAAGAAAGTCCTTGACTGCTTTACGCACACAGGCTCGTTTGCACTCAATGCCGCAATGGGCGGAGCGGAGCACGTGACCGCAGTTGACGTTTCAAAAACAGCGGTTGAAATGGCAAAAGCGAACGCCGAAAGAAACGGTCTTGACGGCAGAATGGATTTCCTTGCCGCGGACGTTTTTGACCTGCTTCCCGAGCTTGAAGCAAAGGGCGGAAAGCCTTATGATTTCATCATTCTCGACCCTCCCGCATTCACCAAAAGCCGCAAAACCGTACACAGCGCGGAAAGAGGATATAAAGAAATAAATTACAGAGCAATGAAGCTTCTGCCGAGAGGCGGATACCTCGCAACCTGCTCCTGCTCGCACTTTATGAAAAACGAACTTTTCGTTAAAATGCTTCACGACGCGGCGGCAGATGCAGGAGTTCAGCTCAAGCAGATTGAAGCCCGTCAGCAGGCGTGCGATCATCCCGTGCTCTGGAATGTACCCGAAACCGATTATCTCAAATTCTATATTTTTCAGGTGGTGTAAGAGATGTTTTATAAAAATTGGATGTCATATATCAAAGATGAAGCAAAAATCACCAAAGTTGCAATGCCGGGTACCCACAACTCAGGAACAATGGGTATGTCAAAGCTTGCAAGATGCCAGAACGGCTCTCTCTTTGAGCAGTACCAGTACGGCGTAAGATTTTTCGATATCAGACTCAAGGCAGACCGCAAGGGCAGGCTTTTCATCGGTCACGGCATTATGACGGGTATGCCCGCACAGCTTGCTTTTGAAAGCCTGAAGATGATTCTTGAGCAGAGCAATGAGTTTTTCATTATTAAAATGATGACATATATGAATCAGAAAATCGGACCTTTCAAGCTCAGTTATAAGGGCAACAAGGACGAAACCTCAAGGCTCATCAGAGAGTATCTCAATCCCGAAGAATATGCACTCACGGGCTACGGCGATATCAGCAACCTCACTGTGGGCGAAATAAGGAAGTCGGGCAAGAAATACATTATTATAAATGAAAACAAAGAATACGATTTCAGCAACGACTGCCCCGTTCTCGGTCCGTGGAGCTCCGAAGTTTACGGCTACAAGCCTGAGAAATTCTCAAAGGAAATCGTGAATTATCTCCGCAATCTTGACACCGACGGATTTTTCTGGTTCCAGACTCAGCAGACCCCGAATCTCGGCACGGAAAACGGATGGACGAAGTGGCCCGATGACCTTGAAAAGCTTGCAAAGCCTTATTTCCCCGGCATTATCGCCGAAATCGCCGCAGACCCGAAGCTTCTCGAAAAGGTCAATATCGTCGCGGGGGATTTTATGACGGCGGACTATATGAAAGCAAATAAAATTCTCTCCCTCAACTTGCTTAAAGGCATCGTCAAGGAAGAGATGATTGATGAATATAAAAAATTCGTAACACGTAATTAAATTAAATAAAACATATTTATATGGCAGCGGCTTGATGTTAATAATATCAATACATTTTAATTCCAGCTTATTTCGCAATATTTGCCGATGCAGAACATAAGTTTCGGCTTGGTCAATCGTTTGCCGCAGACATTAATATTTTCAAGTTCTGCCTGCACGGTGTTTGTGTCGCTGTCTGTTCCAGCTATTTTAGGCAGCATATATGATGTGTAGGAAATATTTTTGAAAACAATATTTTTAATTTCGAAATTCTCCGCTTCTTCATCATAAATTTTCACGAGAATCGGTCTGCCTTCATCACGGAAGATTTCGATATTTTCAAAAAGGACACCGTCAATACTTCCCTCGCATTGCTCTGCCACAACAACAAGCGAGCCGATTCTGTCGTTATCCCAAATGCCGTCACGATAAATTACCGCACAGTCACGGAATGTAACGTCGGAAATCTTTTTGTTGACTTCACCTGTTATGCCAAAGCATCTTGCATAACCGCCCCAGGCAATACAGTTTGAGAAAGTAATGTTGTGGCTGTCCATTGTGCCGCCAAGCGCCTTTACCTCAAAGGTGTCATCCGCTACTCTTGCAAAACAGTTGTTTACAGTTACATCGTGGCTGTTGCAGATAGCAAAACCGTCGCAGTTTCCGCGGTTGCCGATGATATCAACCTGCTCGATATTTACATCGGTGCAGCAATAGGAAATAAATGACCATTCGGGCGAATTGATGATTTTTATACCGCTTATGTTGATATTGTTACAGTTGGTGAAAACCATACCGCGGCGTTCACGGCGGTCAAGGTGTGTGAGGTCTATTACGCCCCTGCCCGTAAAGGTGAAATTATTGCAGTTAAAGAAATTCAGGAACGGATATCTTGTGAGTCCGATGGCGTTATCTCCGGGTGCGCTTGGTTCAAAGTATTTGTTTTCATCCTCTGCGCAGTCGATATCGTAAAGGTGATTGGCGATAACATAAGCTCCTTCTCTCAGGTAGATTACCTGATTGTTCTGCGCAACGAAATTTACATAGTCATATTTATATACACCCTTATCAAGAACAATTACATTATCTTCGCCGTATTCTGCGATATATTCTTCGATTTCTGCATCCTCGTCAATCTTTTCACGCACAATAAGAGTGTAGCCGTAATACTGATTTGCTCCGTTGAAAAGGAAGGTATAAATACCCGTTTTGCTTATTGACGCAGTTACCTTGTTATCTGCGCAATATGCTTTTACACCGTGAGATTCGGGCAAAACAATGGCGTTTTTAAGCGTCACATCGGCACCCTTTATTTCGATGTTGAATGAAAAATCTTTGCTTGTGTCAACATAAATTTCAGAAAATGAATGAAGCGTTCCCGTGTCATCCGCACGGATAAAAACAACCGAAGCGTAAACAGGAATTTCTGTGTCGCTTACTTTTGCCGTGTAATACGGAGAGATTGTAATTCCGTTGATATCATCGTAACCGCCTGACTGAACATATTCGGGCAATTCAGCCGATGCGCGGCCCACAAGCTCCTGCTCGGTAAGCCCCGCTTCTTCAAGAGTGACAATGGCTTCGTCGGGATATTCGAGAAACGAAAAGTCAAAGTTTTCACTCTCGGGATAAATTGTAGCAGGGAAAAGCAGGTTTGAACAAAAGATTGAAACTGTGGTGAAAACAGTAAACAAGAATTTAATAAAAGCTTGCATTGGATTATCCACCTTTCCTGAATAAGAAAATGTATTGACCTTGTTGAAATTTGGTTTTAAAACATTATAGCATATTGAATTTGCTTACTCAACCCCATACTTGCAAAATACTGAGCCGTCCGACAAATCGGGCGGCATTATTAATATCGCCGTATGTTTGCAAAGCGATGTTTTAGTGATACTCTTGCAAAACTTCAATCTGAAAGATATAATAGAAATATAACAATTCATTTAAGGGTGATAAAAAATGTTTTCACGAATAATTGCGGTGATAATGTGCGTTGTTTCTGTTCTCACTGCTCCGTTTTCGCAGTTTTTCTCTGAAATGGAGCTTAAAATTGAGCTTGCAGAGGGCAACTATGAAAGCCCGTATATTGTGCGACCTCTTGAATCGATAACCGTAAACGGTGTGTCTGTTGACGAATACTGTGTTGTCACTCCCGACGGCGAGCTGTACGCCGAAGCCGCGCAAACACTTTGCGATGAGTTTTATAAGGCTTGCGGCAAAAAGATTGCAGTAACCGAAAACGCTGCCGAAAAAGCCTTTATAATCAATGCGGTTCTGAATGATACAGACAGTTTCAGCCTTAAGGTTGAAAACGGTAATGTTTATATCACGGGCAGCTCGGGAGCAGGAATTTCAAGAGGAATAACCGCTTTTGCGGATGAAGTTTTTCCGGGTTCACAAGGCAGCTATGACTTTAAAGACGGTTATGAATTCACCAAAGTTTTCCCTGATTATGTAACATATGAGGATTTCGGGGCTGTGGGTGACGGCAAAGCAGATGACTTGGATGCTATCGTAAAAACCCACGAATATGCAAACGCAAACGGTTTAAGCGTTTTTGCAAACGAAACCGCAACATATTATATCGGCGGTGCAAACAAAACCGCTTGCATTATGACCGATACCGACTGGTCAACCGCACGCTTTATAATCGATGACACCGCGGTTGAAAACAGGAGTGCGTGGATATTCAATATTGCCCCGTCACAGGGTGTAATAAATATAACCGATAAGGTTTCACCTCTTAAATCCGATGCAAAAAACATCGGCACATCACTTGACGGCAAAAGCCTGGTTGTGCTTACGGACTCCAATGTCAAGCGATATATACGCAAGGGTGCAAATCAGAATTCTGGCAGTAATCAAACAGATGTTATACTTGTTGATGAAAACGGAAGTATTTCACCCGAAACCCCGCTTATCTGGGACTTTGATTCAATTACCGCTGCTTCAGCTTATCCCGTCGACACCGAAACATTAACCGTAAAAGGCGGCAATTTCACAACTCTTGCAAATAACGATGCCTCCGAATATAACTATTATTCAAGGGGTATTCAGGTCAGACGCTCAAATACCGTTATAGACGGAATATATCACGACATTAAAAACGAGGGCAAAACGGGTGCACCGTATTCGGCTTTTATCAGTCTTTCGTGCTGTGCTGACGTAACGGTAAAAAACAGCACATTCACAGGTCATAAAAAATATTCAACCATAGGCTCTGCGGGAACATCCGTAACAATGGGTACTTACGATATAGGTGCCGCGACGGCGGTCAATGCGAAGTTTATCAACTGCAACCAGACAAACGATATAACCGATATCGATTATTGGGGAATTGCGGGCACAAACTATTGCAAAAATCTGGTGTATGACGGCTGTGCACTTTCGCGCTTTGACGCACATCAGGGCGTTCTTAACGCAACGGTTATAAACTCCGTTCTCGGTCATCACGGAATAAAACTGATCGGTAGCGGAACAGCTCTGATTGAGAATACAACTGTTTTAGCCGAAGATTTTGTTGACCTTCGCGCAGATTACGGTTCAACCTGGAACGGTGAGCTTATTATCCGCAACTGCAAGTTTTATCCCACGGGTATATCAAGTCATATTATCAATGCGGAAAATTCGGAGGACCACGATTTCGGTTACATCTGCTATCTGCCTCAAAGAATAGAAGTTGACGGCTTCTATGTTCACAGAATCGGAAATAATTATCTTTTCACCAAGGTTAATTCAAAGCATAATTCCGATTCATACAAAGCAGAATATCCCGTTGTTCCTCCGCAGGAAATAACCGTCAAAGATTTCAGCAGTTTGCTTTTCGGAGAGCTTTTCGTTTCGAAAAACAAGGCGATATTCAAGGTTGAAATCATAAAATAATAAACATAAAAATGACCTCCTTGTATTTGGTTACACCATTTTACAAGGAGGTCTGTGTTTTGTTGAATGTGCGGAATTTTAGAAAGTTATTATTTATCCCAAAGTGCAATCCAAAGTGACATTTAGCAAGTAATTTTGTCACTTTGGAGCTTCTAAAGTGCCACTGATATACATTCAGATTCTATATTAATGTTATAAATGCATTCAATAAATGGGTGTGTTTTGCTATTTCTCAATTTCCTTTTTTACTTCCTGTGCATGTTTTTCCATCATATCAGCCTCAACATCGTAACCTCTGCTGCGGTAAATATCTGCCATTTTCATGCACTCATTATAAGCCTTTTCATATTCTCCCATTTCTTCATACAGACCGACTTTGCAATCCATTTCATCGCAGAAGTATGTTCCGATTTCGCCAGCTCTGTTGTAGTATTCCAGTGCCTCATCATATTTTTTGAGTTCCTTTGCAATGTCACCGCCGTGAATATACATCCGCCAATCATCGGGAAATTTTTTGATTACATCTCTGAAAAGATTATAGGCATCATCAAATTTTTCTGCCCATATAAGGGCAATCAGAAGATTGTCTGTTACTCTCGGATTATCGGGATTTAATTTTACTTTTTCTCGGAGTTCGGAAATAATTTCATCTTCTTTTTTCAGAAGAAAGAACATCCATATTC
>JAZSLR010000138.1:0-8717 GCA_045535475.1 Acutalibacteraceae bacterium
AGGCTGACTTCACTCGGTCCGCAGATGATAGTTCTTACAGGCGTTTCTTTTAACCACGATGAAATCGGTTGCGCCGTTTATAATAGCGGCACGGTTCATTATCGGTTTTCTGAAAAATTTGACGGTATTTATTACGGCACGGGTGATGTTTTTGCTTCGGCTCTTCTCGGCGCTTATATGAGAGGCAAAAATATTTCGAAAAGCGCTGATATTGCGCTTGATTTTACTTGCGCCGCTATCAGAAGAACTTACGTTGCCGGAACCGATACACGTTTAGGCGTAAATTTTGAACAGGGAATCGGTGACTATATTAATAAATTGGGAGGTTAATCCGATGAGCTTTGCCGATAAAGTTTTTATTGATACCTGCAAGGATATTCTTCAGAACGGAATCTGGGATACTGACCTTGACGTGCGCCCCAGATGGGAAGACGGAACTCCCGCTCACACAATCAAAAAATTCTGCGTTGTTAACCGTTATAATCTTGCAGAGGAGTTTCCCATTCTCACTCTTAGAAAAACATTTCTCAAGAGTGCAGTTGACGAAATGCTCTGGATATGGCAGAAAAAATCAAATAATATCAACGACCTCGGCAGCCACGTCTGGGATCAGTGGGCTGATGAAAACGGCTCAATAGGTAAGGCATACGGTTATCAGCTTGGCGTTAAACATCATTATAAAGAAGGGGATATGGACCAGGTTGACCGAGTTCTATATGACCTCAAGCATAACCCCCAAAGCAGACGCATTCTCACAAATATATATGTTCATCAGGATTTAAGTGAGATGGCGCTTTATCCCTGTGCTTACGGTATGACCTTTAATGTTACGGGTAATAAGCTCAACGCTATCCTCAACCAGCGCTCACAGGATATGCTTGCCGCAAATATATGGAATGTTTGCCAGTATTCTGCTCTCACCTGTATGCTTGCTCAGGTTAGCGGTCTTGAAGTCGGCGAGTTTGTTCACGTTATTGCCGATGCGCATATTTATGACCGCCACGTTCCCATTGTTGAGAAGCTTATTGAAAAAACACCCTTCGACGCTCCGACGGTCACACTTGATAAGAGCGTAACGGATTTCTATTCATTTACAAAGGATAGTTTTAAGATAGAGAATTATCAGTTCCACGAATTTACTGATAAAATTCCCGTGGCAATCTGAACTGCGGGCTGAGTTTGTATATTGAGATTAGTATATAAGAGGTATAATTAAATGAAAGCTATTGTGAATGTTGATAACAACTGGGCTATCGGCAACGGTGATTTGTTGCTTAACCGTATTCCTGCCGATATGCGCTTTTTCAAAGAAAAAACAACAGGTAACGTTGTGGTTATGGGCAGAAAAACTTTTATGACCTTTCCCGGCCCCAAAGCTTTGCCTGACAGGGTGAATATCGTTCTCACAACTGATGAAAGCTGGAGTGCACCCGACGTTATAACCTGCCACAATGTTGATGAGCTGTTTATGCAGCTTAAGAGATATGATACAAACACCGTTTATGTTATCGGCGGTTCGGCGGTTTATGAGCTTCTTTTGCCTTATTGTGACACAGCTTACGTTACAAAAGTTGATTCTTCAAAACCTGCGGATAAATTTTTCCCGAATCTTGATGATGCTTCTGATTGGGTGCTTGGAGTTAAAGGCGAAACCCTTGAGCACAACGGTGTTAAGTTTAACTTTACAACATATAAGAAAATCTAAGCGGATTTACTCCGCAATAAACGAACAGAAGGCGAAAAAATGAGTAATATCTGGCACAATATCAGCCCCAAAAGAATAGCCCCTGAGGATTTTATGGCTGTTATTGAAATAAAAAAAGGCAGCAAAAAGAAGTATGAGCTTGATAAAGAAACAGGCCTGCTTATGCTTGATAGAATTCTTTACACCTCAACTCACTACCCTGCAAACTACGGAATTATTCCCCGAACCTACGGTGATGACGGTGACCCGCTTGACGTTGTTGTTATCAGCAGTGAGAGCATTGACCCTATGACTCTTGTGCGCTGCTATCCCATCGGCGTTATCACGATGAAAGACAGCGGAAAATTTGACGAAAAAATCATTTCAATTCCTTTTAATGACCCCAACTATAAGGATTATAAGGATATTTCAGAGCTTCCCAAGCATCTGTTTGACGAAATGAGGCACTTTTTCTCGGTTTATAAATCTCTTGAGGGCAAAGAAACGGTTGTTGATGAGATTCAAAACAGGGAAAAAGCAATTGAAATTATTAAAGCAAGCATCGACAATTATGTTGTTGAATTTTGCAGATAAATCGTTTATAATTAAAACATTAATCAATATATAAGGAGTGATTAAAATGGCAATTTATTGTCAGGAGCCTTCAAGAACATTCAGCGAGTATCTTCTTATCCCCGGTTACACTTCAAGAGAGTGCATCCCTGTTAATGTTTCTTTAAGAACACCTCTTGTTAAGTACAGAAAGGGCGAAGAAGAATGCCCCATCAGCCTTAACATCCCTATGGTTTCTGCAATTATGCAGTCTGTTTCAAACGACACGCTGGCTATTGCGCTTGCAAAAGAAGGCGGCATTTCTTTCATCTACGGCTCACAGAGTATTGAAGATGAAGCTGCTATGGTTGCAAGAGTTAAAAACTATAAGGCAGGCTTTGTTGTAAGCGACTCAAACCTTAAGCCCGACTCAACACTTGCAGAAGTTCTTGAGCTTGTTGAAGCAACAGGCCACAGCACAATGGCTGTTACAGATAACGGCACACCCAACGGCAAGCTTCTCGGCGTTGTTACAGGCAGAGATTACAGAGTCAGCAGAATGTCTCCCGAAACTCCTGTTGCCGATTTTATGACTCCTTTTGATAAGCTTATCACTGCGCCCGATACAACATCTCTTAAGGATGCAAACGATATTATTTGGGAGCATAAGCTTAACTCACTTCCTCTTATTGACGCAGAAGGCAATCTTAGCTATTTTGTTTTCCGTAAGGACTATTCACAGCATAAAGAAAATCCCCAGGAGCTTCTTGATGCAAACAAGAGCTACCTTGTTGGTGCAGGTATTAACACACTTGACTATGAAAAGAGAGTTCCTGCGTTGGTTGAAGCCGGTGCTGATGTACTTTGTATCGACTCATCAGAGGGTTACACAATCTGGCAGAAGAGAACAATCGACTTTATCAGAGCGAAATATGGCGATAAGGTTAAGGTTGGTGCAGGAAACGTAGTTGACAGAGAAGGATTTATGTTCCTTGCAGAAGCAGGTGCTGACTTTATTAAGGTTGGTATCGGCGGCGGTTCAATCTGTATCACAAGAGAAACAAAGGGTATCGGTAGAGGTCAGGCAACTGCAGTTATCGAAGTTGCGGCTGCTCGTGACGAATACTATGAAAAGACAGGTATCTATATCCCAATCTGTTCTGACGGTGGTATCGTTCACGATTATCATATGACTCTCGCTCTTGCTATGGGTGCTGATTTCCTTATGCTCGGCAGATATTTTGCCCGCTTCGATGAAAGCCCCACAAACAAGCTTATGGTTAACGGCGCTTACGTTAAGGAATATTGGGGTGAAG
Source organism: Acutalibacteraceae bacterium (assembly GCA_045535475.1). GTDB lineage: Bacteria > Bacillota > Clostridia > Oscillospirales > Acutalibacteraceae > CAG-177. Next base: position 3,553 of record JAZSLR010000138.1, read on the forward strand.
GCTCCAACAGAGCAAGAAACTGGCAGAGATATGACCTCGGCGGCAAGGCAAAGCTCAGCTTTGAAGAAGGCGTTGATTCATATGTAACTTACGCCGGTCCTCTTGCAGATAACGTCGCAAAGAGCCTTTACAAGGTTAAGTCAACAATGTGTAACTGCGGTGTGCTTACAATTCCCGATCTTCAGAAAAATGCAAAGCTTACCGTTGTTTCCGCAACAAGCATCGTTGAAGGCGGTTATCACGACGTTACTCTTAAAACAACCGCAACAACAGGCAGATAATTATATATTAATGTAATATTATAACGGCGTTTCTTTATTGAAGCGCCGTTATGTTAATTTACGTTGCTTGCCGCAACGGATTGTTATGTGATATACTCTGCAGTAAGGAGGAATGTCAATGCTCAGTGAAAATATAAAAAATTTAAGAAAAGAAAAAGGAATGTCGCAGGAAGAGCTTGCGGAAAGGCTCGGTGTTGTCAGACAGACAGTTTCAAAATGGGAACAGAATTTATCGGTACCCGATTCCGAAATGCTGATAAAAATTGCGGAGATTTTTGAAGTTTCCGTCAGCAGTCTCCTCGGTGAAACCGTTGAAATCAAGGATACAAAATCCGAGCTTGCAGAGATATCGCAAAGGCTTGAAAATCTTAATGCGATGATGGCTGAACGTAATTCAAGAACCCGCAGAATATTGTTCAGAGTAGTTGCGGTCGGATTGATTATAATTGCAGTTATTATGTGTGTTTGTACCGTGTTGACACTTACCCGTTTATGGTTTCTGATAAGTCCGTCATCATCTGTCGGAATAATAGGCGGTGCTGACGGACCGACTGCAATTCTCGTCAATTCAAGCGATCCGGATTGGATTGCTTTAATACTGTCTGTTGTTATTTCGGTTGCATTGATTGCGTTGTCGGTGTTATTCTTCAGAAAATCCAAAAGATAAAACTTTTTAAATATAATACTTGATTTTTGAGTTCTGTTAGGCTATAATAGAAAAGCTGATTTGCCGATGTGATGGAATTGGCAGACGTGACGGACTCAAAATCCGTTGGTAGCGATACCGTGCGGGTTCGACCCCCGCCATCGGCACCAGAATAAAGCATTCGCAGCATTGGTTGTTGCGGATGTTTTTGTTTTATATTAAATATTTCAATATTAATGGAGTAAAACAATAATGAGGCTGATTTGTTTTCGTGTTTTGATTATTTTGCTTACTGTACTAAGAACTTTATTTCCTTTTTTTGACGAACTGAATATCAGCTACGACAGATTACCGATTTCGTTTTCGGTTGAAAGTGTTAATGATATATATGTTCCCGAGGATAACAATGCAAACGTTGCCGAATATCCCGCTTTGATTAAGCTTTGTCATCAAAAAAACGAAACCGATAACGGCAAGCTCCTTGCCACATTTGAAAAATGGGGGAGCACTTATCCCGTTTATGAAAGTAGCGATGACGGTTTAACTTGGACACAAATAAGTACGGTAACAGACAACCTGAATGTTGGCTTTTGGAATGAGTGGATGCCGTTTTTGTTTGAGTTACCGACTGATATGGGTTCTTTTGAAAAAGGAACAATCATTCTTGCCGCAACATCCGTATTCGGTGAAGGCGTAACAGACAGCACAATTACTCTTTATTCAAGCACAGACCTCGGCAGAACTTTCGATGCTTTTTGCAATGTTGATACGGCTGGCGGTACCGAATGGGGTGTTTGGGAGCCTTACCTTATCTACGAAGAGGAAAAGGGCAGACTTTACTGCTTTTATTCCGATGATTCAGACCCCAAGCATTCGCAGAAGCTTGTCTGTAAATACACAACCGACCTTATGAACTGGAGTGAAAAATTTGAGTGCGTTGCCTGCGAAGATTCTTCGCTCAGACCCGGAATGGTTTCTGTTACAAAAATGGGTAACGGTGAATATTTTATGGTTTATGAAATGGTCGGCATAAACGGAAACCCGATTTATTGCAAAAAATCAACCGCGCTCGATGATTGGGGCGATGTTTCAGATTACGGAAAAATTATATCTGCCGCAGGCAAGACTTTTGGCTCTGCGCCGTATGTTGCATGGTCGCCGGTCGGGGGAGAATGCGGTCTGCTTGTTGTTGTGGGCAAACATCCGATTAACGGCGCAAGTAAAACGGGAACAGATATGTTTCTGAGTTTTGACTACGGAAAAACCTTTGTGCCCGTTGATAATCCGATTCCTTATTCTCTGGACCCGTATGAAAGATGCGGTTACAGTCCGTCGCTTTTCTTTTCCGATGACGGAGGAACGCTTTATTATGTAAACAATCCGCCGTGTTATGAATCGACATACAAGATTTCGATTGCGAAAATCAAAATATCCGAATAATTTTTCTAAATATATTTCTCTTTCGGTGCAAAAATTCGAAACCTGTTTCAGGCTTCGGATTTTTTAGTGTAAAAATATTAAAAAATTGTATTTTGTGCTATTGCAAAACACAATATGTTGTGTTATCATAGATGTACGCTCCGCAAATACAGTGTTATGAAAGAACGTGATTGTTATGGTTATTCAAGGTTTTCAGAAGTTAACATTGCTTGATTATCCCGGTAAAATGGCCTGTACCGTATTTACTTCGGGCTGTAATCTCCGCTGTCCGTTCTGCCATAATTCACGTCTTGTCATAAATCCGTCATCCGAAAGTGAATTTTCTGTTGAAGAAATACTCGGATATCTGAAAAAAAGGCAAGGTATTCTTGACGGTGTCGCCATAACCGGCGGTGAACCGTTGCTTCATAAAGACATTGATGTATTTATCGAGCAGGTGAGAGCGCTTGGTTTTTCGGTAAAGCTTGACACAAACGGCACATTTCCCGAAAGGCTGAAAGAGCTTGTCGGCAGAGGACTTATCGACTATGTTGCGATGGATATAAAAAATTCTCCCGAGGGTTATCCCGAAACTGTCGGAATCGGCGGATATGATATCTCAAAAATTAAAGAAAGCATTGCGTTTCTGCTTGAAGGCAATGTTGATTATGAATTCAGAACAACAGTCGTCAGAGAGCTTCACAGCGTTTTTACAATTGAAGGTATCGGTAAGCTTATTAAAGGCGCAAAGCGTCACTATATCCAGGCATTTGTTGATTCGGGTGAATTAATCGGTTTTGACCTGAATCCAGTGCCTAAGGATGAGATGATTGCTATGCAGAAAATTATGTCGGAATATGTTGATTTGTGTGAAATAAGAGGTATATGAGAATTTTTAACAAAATAATTGTCATATATCGTGCAGTTTTCACAAACTTACAAAATCATACACAATATATTGTAAAATCCATTGACAGAAACACAATAATTTGTTAATATCATTATCGTTGCTTTAAAAGCAACACAATATGTAGTTTTTAATTATTTTTCAAATATAAAATTATCGGAAAGGAACAAGTGAGCATATGTACAAGGTAATCAAAAGAGACGGCAGCGTTGCGGAATTTGATGTCAGCAAAATTGCCGAAGCAGTCAAAAAAGCATTTGAATCGCAGGAAAAGAAGTATCATCCCTCAACAATCGACTTCCTCGCCCTCAAAGTAACCGCTGATTTCGAATCAAAAATCGAAAACGGCCTTATCGCTGTTGAAGATATTCAGGACAGCGTTGAATCCGTTCTTATTCAGGCGGGTTATGCCGATATTGCAAAGGCATACATTCTTTACAGAAGACAGCGCGAAAAGCTCCGTAATCTCAAGTCAACAATTCTTGACTACAAAGAGCTTGTTAACAGCTACGTTAACGTTACAGACTGGCGTGTTAAGGAGAATTCAACCGTTACTTACTCAGTCGGCGGTCTTATTCTCAGCAACTCCGGTGCGATTACCGCTAACTATTGGCTTTCCGAAATTTATGACGATGAAATCGCCAATGCTCACAGAAACGCAGACATTCACATTCACGATCTTTCAATGCTTACCGGTTATTGCGCAGGCTGGTCGCTCAAGCAGCTCATTCAGGAAGGTCTCGGCGGCGTAACAGGCAAGATTACCTCTGCTCCCGCAAGCCATCTTGCAACTCTCTGCAACCAGATGGTTAACTTTCTCGGCATTATGCAGAATGAATGGGCAGGCGCTCAGGCATTCTCATCATTTGATACTTACCTTGCACCTTTCGTAAAGGTTGATAATCTCACATATGACCAGGTTAAGAAGTGCATTGAATCCTTCGTGTTCGGTGTTAACACTCCCAGCCGTTGGGGTACTCAGGCTCCTTTCTCAAATATCACTCTTGACTGGACTGTTCCCGCTGACCTTGCGGAGCAGAACGCTATTGTCGGCGGCAAGGAAATGGATTTCAAATATAAAGATTGTAAAGCCGAAATGGATATGATCAATAAGGCTTTTATTGAGATTATGATTGAAGGCGATGCAAACGGCAGAGGCTTCCAGTATCCCATTCCCACTTACTCAATCACTAGAGATTTTGACTGGTCCGAAACGGAGAACAACAAGCTTCTCTTTGAAATGACCTCAAAATACGGCACTCCCTATTTCTCAAACTATGTTAACAGCGATATGGAGCCCAGCGACGTTCGTTCGATGTGCTGCCGTCTTCGTCTTGACCTTCGCGAGCTTCGCAAGAAGAGCGGCGGTTTCTTCGGCAGCGGTGAAAGCACAGGCTCGGTAGGTGTTGTTACAATCAACCTTCCCAGAATTGCATATCTTGCCGAAAATGAGGCAGACTTCTATAAGAGACTCGATAAGATGATGGATATTGCCGCACGTTCGCTCAACGTTAAGCGTACAATCATCACAAAGCTCCTTGATGAAGGTCTCTATCCTTACACAAAGAGATATCTCGGAACATTCACCAACCACTTCTCAACCATCGGTCTTGTCGGTATGAACGAAGTAGGTCTCAACGCAAACTGGCTCAGAGCGAATATGACAACCGCTAAGACCCAGCAGTTTGCAAAGGATGTTCTTAACCATATGAGAGAGCGCCTTTCCGACTATCAGGAAATGTACGGCGACCTCTACAACCTCGAAGCAACTCCCGCCGAGTCAACCTCATACCGTCTTGCAAAGCATGACGTTGCACGTTACCCCGATATAAAGACCGCCAACATGGACGGCACTCCCTACTATACAAACAGCTCACACCTTCCCGTAGGTTTCACAGACGATATCTTCGAT
>JAZSLR010000010.1:0-53085 GCA_045535475.1 Acutalibacteraceae bacterium
CAAATTCAAACTTGATATCCCAAAGGTCAAGACCGATTGTTTTGAGATCGTCAGCAACTATCTTTGTGATTTTGAGAGTCTGTTCCTTCATGTTTGCGAACATTTTCTGATCCATAACGCCGAGAACTTCAAGACCTTCGCTTGTTACGAGCGGATCGCCCTTTTCGTCGTTCTTGAATGTACATTCAACATAACCGTTTTCGATCTTTGTACCGTCAGCAATATATTCACCGTATCTTCTGATAAAGCTACCTGTTGCAACAAGTCTGCAGATAACTTCAAGACCGTGACCAAAAACTGTTGCCGGAAGAACTTCCATAGTAGCGTTTTCGATATCTGCACCTACGTAGTGAGTCTTGATGCCGGCTTTTTTGAGCATCTCAAAGTAGTAAACTGATGTTTCGAGGTTAGCCTTGCCGATACCATCAATTGTAAGACCTACTGAGTTCTCACCCGGATCAAATACACCGTCTTTACCTGTGCAGTCGTCCTTGAACTTAAGCATAACATTGCCGTTTTCAAGTGAATAAACGTCTTTTGTTTTACCTTCATAAATCTTTGTCATAATGCAACACTCCTTTGTGTCTTTTAAACATTACTACTTTATCACAATTTTTTCGATTTGTATAGATTTTTTTACGAATTTTTTTGAGCAGATTTCAAATTTTTTAGATTTCACAAAAATGGAATAAAATTAATGATTGTATATATAAAATTTAACCACTTGATGTTGCGTTTTAAGAAAATCTTTGGTACAATAGATTCAAACCTTTAAAGGAGGAAATAATTATGCAATCAATCAAAAAGTACATCGCAGAATTCATCGGCACCTTTGTCCTTGTTCTTTTCGCTTGCGGAACCGCCGCCGTTGTCGGCTGTTCGGCTGAAAACGGAACAGGATACCTTCTTACCGCCCTCGCCTTCGGTCTTGTTATCGTCGCAATGGCATATTCAATCGGCAACGTTTCGGGCTGCCACATCAACCCTGCAGTTTCAATCGCAATGCTCGTCAGCGGCAAGATGAACATCAAGGATTTCATCGGCTATATCGTTGCTCAGTTCCTCGGTGCAACTGCAGGTGCAGCTGTTCTTATGGCATTTGTGGGCAAAGAAAGCGGACTCGGCGCAAACGCACTCTATAACGACAGCATCGGTCTTTCGATTCTTATTGAAATCATTCTCACCTTTGTTTTTGTTATCGCAATCCTCGGCGTAACCTCAAAGATTGAAAACAGCGCCGTTGCAGGCATCGTTATCGGTCTTTCTCTTACCCTTGTTCACATCCTCGGAATCAGCTTCACAGGCACTTCCGTTAACCCTGCAAGAAGCTTCGGACCCGCACTCCTCGTTGGCGGCGACGCGCTCGCAAATGTATGGGTATTCATCGTTGCTCCCCTTGTCGGCGGCGTTCTTGCGGCTCTTGTTTACAAGTTCCTTGCATCGGACAAAGCAAAATAATCTGTTATAATCACAAACCCCTGAACGGGGCGTCAAAGGTTTAGCCGTACATTACAATTACCGGGGACTGTAAAACAGCTCCAATTTTGGCGACACTTCATAAGGATGTTAAATGCCTTAAGAAGCGTCGCCCTTTTTATTTCTTTTTGATTCTTGCCCAATATTCACGGGCCGCTTGCTCGTTTTTATTGTCGCCGAATTCATAATATTTTTTATTCTTGATTGCATCGGGCAGATACCGCTGATCAACCCAGTGACCCGGATAATCGTGAGCATATTTGTAGAATTGACCCTTGTTGGGATTGTCCTCGCCGTCATAGTGCATATTCTGAAGCTGACGGGGTACGGGACCCGTCCTGCCTGCGGCAACATCCGCCATTGCTGCATTGATTGCACCGTAAGCGGTATTGGATTTGGGACTTGTTGCAACAAGCACAACCGCATCCGCAAGCGGAATTCTTGCTTCGGGCAGACCGAGCATCTGCGCTGCATCAACCGCCGCCTTGACGATGGGAATTATCTGAGGATAGGCAAGACCGACATCCTCGCACGCGCAAACCATTAGACGCCTGCAAGCCGAAGGTAAGTCGCCTGCTTCGAGGAGTCTTGCGAGATAATGCACCGCCGCATCGGGGTCAGAGCCTCTCATAGATTTCTGGAAAGCGGAGATGATATCGTAATGCTCATCGCCGTCTTTATCGTATCTCATTGCGCTTTTCTGCGTAAGGGATTTCGCATTTTCAAGAGTAATCAACTTCTTTCCGTCGGCGGAATTTGCCGAAAGCACGCAAAGCTCAACGCTGTTTATCGCTTTTCTTACGTCGCCCGCACTTGCGGTTGCAATATGCGAATAAACGCCGTCGTCAATGAGATATTCTTCGCCTCTGTCCTCGGACATATAATCAAACGCACGTCTTACCGCTTTTTCGGTTTCCGACGGAGTTACACTCTTGAACTCAAAGACGGTTGAACGACTGAGTATAGCGCTGTAAACGTAAAAATAAGGATTTTCGGTTGTGGATGCAATAAGGGTTATCGCACCGTTTTCAATATATTCAAGCAGGGTTTGCTGCTGCTTTTTGTTGAAATACTGAATTTCATCGAGATAGAGCAGAATACCGTTGGGCGCAAGGAAGGTGTCGAGCTTCGCAACAACCTCTTTGATATCTGCCGTGCCCGCGGTTGTGCCGTTAAGCTTCACAAGGTGGCGGTCTGTTTTCTTTGCAATGATGCTTGCAAGGGTTGTTTTTCCGACCCCCGGAGGGCCGTAAAAAACCATATTCGGAAGCTCTCCCGATTCAATTATATTGCGCAAAGGCTTACCCTCACCCAGAAGGTGGGGCTGACCGATAATATCTTCGATTTTCTTTGGACGGAGTCTGTCCGCAAGCGGTGCCGACATAGCAAATCTCCTTTGATTCATTTATTTTAAAACTATTGTTGTTATGCTTTTTGCGGGCAAAGTATTCTTTTTCACAAATTCTCCCGAATAGGTTTTTTCGCAGTTATGCTCTGCGTCGGTGACGTGAACCGTCATTTCTTCATATCGACCCGCAAGCCCGAAAACGGTTTCCGTTTCCGCATTGTTGATAAGAACAAACACCGTTTCATCGCCGTTTGTGAATGCGGTTGAAGCAATTTTGCTGTCTGATTTAAAGCTGTCGAGAACATCAATTCTTACCATTCCGGGTTTAATGAAGTTTGAGAATTGCTTGTAAGCATAATATCTGTTATAAATCACAAGCTCGCCGTTGACGATTTCCATAAGACCGTCGCCGTTGACCGCGGTCCAGCTCTGCCACGATACGGAATTCATACAGTTGAGGTCCTGTACGATAATGTTTGCCATATATAGTCCGCTGTCGATTGTTGTTGAATCGATTGTAAGAGGAAGCTCGCACCATTCGCTCATCTCAAACTTTTTATCGGGATACTGCTTTGCCATCTTTGCGCCGAACTGCTCTTTGACGGGCACGTTATTATCAAGCCAATAGCTGTGTGCACTTATCGAATCACAGAATTCACTGAGAATCGGGCTTGCGAAAAATTTATCGACATATTCATAATAACCCGGTGAAAGCTCGCCCGACTCGGGTCCGCTGAGCTTATAGGGAGAGTTGCGCTTCTGCATCTCAAGAGCAAACATTTCAAGCACTTCAACGGTTTCGTCCGCTGTGTAGTAGCAGCCTTCCTGACCGACCCAGTCGCCGCCCCATTTCCATTGAGGCTCATTAATCGGTGATATTGCAGATATCGGATATCCCTGCGCAACAAACCAATCGGCAATTGTGAGAACATAATCAACAAATGCCGCATAATTTTCTTTAGGGAGGTTGGAGGCATATTCCGTCAGTCCGCCCGAAGCGTGACCGCTTGCAGTCATCGAAAAATGAGGACTGTTGCAGAAAAGAATAATCTGAGTTGCTCCGTATTCAACGGCATAATCAAGCATACGTCTTGCATTTGCATCACGGGTGAAATCGTATTCATACTCCCCCGTTTCTTCGTTAAGAACATAGAAGCTTTCGGTTCTTCGGTTGGGGTCGCCTATGCGGCAGTCGGGGTTTTCCTTCTCTCCTCCGCCGATATTGTAGCGGTAAATATCAATCCCCAGACCTGTTTCGTCATCATAGAGAAGGCGGGCAATTTCTCTTGCTCTCTCATCGCTGTCGATGGTCTGTGACCACCACGCAGAGCTTGTGCCGAACGACTCAAAAACCTGATGCTCCACGAATTTATTCACTCCAATCATTTGTGTTTTACCTATGGAACATATCGAAAACAAAAATGTCTGCAATACCGCAAGAATTATGCAAAGAAACGATTTAAGCATATTATTCACTCCGAAACATTTATAAGTCAAGTTTATCATACATAAAATATTGTGTCAACTTTCCCACTCGTCAAAAAGCTCTTGACAAAAGAATTTCTGTGTGCTACAATTCATTTAACGATTAAGTTAAATGTTAAATGAGGGGTGATTTTTTGAGTATACAGAATACACTCAAGGCTCTTTCCGACCCTACAAGGCGTGAAATCCTCAATCTTCTTAAAGAAAAAACACTTTCCGCAGGCGAAATCTCCGATAAATTTGACATCAGCTTTGCGGCAATATCACGCCATCTTTCCGTGCTGAAAGAAGCCGACCTCATCCGTGACGAGCGTGACGGAAAATTCATTTATTACACCCTCAATGCATCCGTGCTTGAGGAAATTATGCTCTGGATTTCAGATTTGAAAGGAGATGCTTCAAAATGATTAAAAAGAATCTGAAAACTCTGATTATTACAACAATCGTGACTCTTTTGCCGATATTGGCAGGGCTTATTCTTTGGGATAAGCTGCCCGACAAAATCGCAACACATTTCAATGCACAGGGTGTTGCGGACGGCTTCAGCAGCAAGGCTTTCGCAGTTTTCGGGCTGCCCGTTTTCCTTGCGGTTTTGCATTGGGTTTGCGCCATCGGAACATCCGCAGACCCCAAGCAAAAAAATCACAGCGATAAAATGCTGACAATCGTACTCTGGATTTGTCCTGCGATTTCATTGCTCGTATCAAGCATTTCTTACACATATTCAATGGAAATTCCCGTTGACATCGCCCTTGTAATGATACTTCTTTTCGGCGTTATGTTTATCATAGTCGGCAATTATCTCCCGAAATGCAAGCAAAACTACACTATCGGAATAAAAATCTCGTGGACGCTCAACGACGAAGAAAACTGGAACTACACTCACAGAATTTCGGGTAAGCTCTGGGTTGCAGGCGGAGTTATCATTCTTCTGACCGCCGTTTTCAGGCAGGTATGGATTTTTGCGGTTATAACGGCACTGATGGTTATTATACCGTTCGTGCTTTCATATCTGTTTTACAGAAAAAAGAATAAAAAATCATAAAATGCAAAAAATAGTCGGGAAGATTTTTTCTTTCCGACTATTTTCTTTTGGTGATTGAATGAATTCAAGAATAAAGCTATCTGCAAGAGCGGCTCTCAGCGGCTCACAGATAAAGATTATCCCCTCTGTTGCGGCAATCGCACTTTTCACCGTTCTCTTTTCGTTATGCAATACTGCAATTAATTATCTTCCGTTATCTCGCAGTTTAGCTGTTATTTTCCCTGCCCTTACTTTGCTTCTTTCGCTTGTGGCAATCGCGCCTCTCAGGCTTCGGCTTCACATAAAGCATCTTCTTCTCGCACGCGGAATCAATCCCTCGCAGAGAATCGGTATCGGCCTTTCGGGGATGCTGAAATCCTGCGAAATGTGCGTATGTCTGTTCTTTATAAAGTTGTTTTGGTTTGCGGTTTTTGAGGCGATACCCATAATATCATCCGCAATTTTTGTTCATCACAACATCCGTAATGCCGTCAGCCTGCGAGCCGCTTTCGTTTTCTTTTCGGGAATGATAATCCTTGCAATTGCAGGCTTCGGATTTTATCTTTTGCACACACAAAGATATGCAAAATCAATGTTTTTTCTTGCTTGCTACAAAGATTTCACGGTTACGGAAGCAATATCCGAAAGCATAAAACGGACAAAAGACAAATGCGCCGATATACTGTTTTTTAAGCTCGGATTCGTGCCGTGGTTTTTGCTGTGCGTGCTGATTTTTCCTGTGTTTTTTGTCATCCCCTATTATAAACAAAGTGTCACCTGCTTGTTTTTAAGCAGGTGACTCAAAATTATATCTTAATTTTAAAGACAGCTTTCTTGATTTTATCTGCACCCGTTTTGATGCCGGGTTTATGTGCATCCTGAGGAGCAAGAAAAGCGAAGGTGCCTTCGGCAAGGGCGACTCGTGTCGCCGCCGCTGTCTGTGAAGTGAAGAATTCGATATCGGGCTTGTAGCCGGTTGAATCCTTCACAAACTCTATCGGAAGCACATCAATCGCTTCCTCGCCGCAGATTGCGTACTGCAGGTCGTTATACTCTCTGTGTGCCTCAAAATCACCGCCGGTACCCGGCTCGTATTCGTCAATGCCGACCTTGACTCCCTCGGCAACTTCATAGCTGCCGCACTCCATAGACTTCATATCATTTTCTTCAATGAACTTTGCGATCACTTCAAACGCAGGGTGGAAATCTGCATAAAATCCGAGTTTTTTATCTGTATCAAATATCATTATTTATTCCTCCAATCAAAGACCGATAAAATCTCTGCACTTGTCAAGGAATGAAAATATTCCGTTTGTGACGGGTGCAATATATTTTTCAAACTTGTTGTAGAATGCGTCGCCCTCCTCATATTCGGGAGCCTTGTCGCCCTCTGCGAAATTGCCCATTGCAAATACTCTGAGGTTGGGCTTGTCATTCTGAAGGAACTGTGTGTATGCAGGATTTGACCATACGTCACAGTATTCATCGGAATATGCAAACCAGTTATACATCTCCATAATGCCGTCGTGGCAGTTTGAGTGAAGCATATCTTTGATGAACCAGGTGTGCTCGGGAAGAATGCAGGTTGATGCGTCGATAACATTGTCGGGCGAAACGTGGTTATGACCGCACTTTTTGTTGCACTGAACATAGTTTTCACCGAGTGTGCCGTCAAGAGGTGCAACGGTTGCGCCTGCGGATGCATACTTTGTGTCAACGGTTGCGTCGCTGTTGTTTTCCATTGCTTCAACAAGCGGAGTTCTCTGAATGTTGTAGCCTGCAACAATCATAACACGCACACCGTTTTTCTGCGCACCCTTAAGAATTTCATCGGCTCTCTGCTGAATATTATAGTGGTAATAGTCTGCCTTTTTGATAAGACCCGCCTGGGTTTCGGGGTCGAGGTTGATTTTCTTTGCGCTTTCATAGCTTTCGTGAGGAACAAAGGACCAGAGTCCGAGAAGGGTTCCGAAAACGGGAGTGAGAAGCTCATCAAAAACTCTTGTTTCAAGATTTTCAAGAACTATGTCGCCCATAAAGAGAACTGCATCAACGAGTCCGCTGTAATAAAGACCATTGAAGAGTGTCCAGAGAAGAACGCCCTCCGCATCAAAGGGAGGATAGCCGTCTGTTGCATATGCAAGAAGTCTGTCCGCATCAAGAGCAACCTTTCTGTTAAGAAGGTCGCCTGCAACGTCTGTGCCGAGAAGAGGACAGCACTGGAATATGCACGCATCAACATCGTCATAGCCGTACTCATTGAAATAAGCCATAGTAACAACACCGCCCATTGACGATGCGCGGAAATTGACGATATCGTGACCTGTAAGCTCTTTTACTTGCTGAACATAATCGTTGAGAATGCCTGCGTTATATACGGGGTCAAGACGCCAGTCATAGCTGAAATAATAGCTCATATTAACGCCGTGTTCGGGGTCTGTGGGCAATTCGGGTTTAACCGCAACATTGGGTGCGGAATTGCCGTCGCCGTCAAGCGCCATTGCTCCGAATGCATCATAAACGCCGTCGATAAGAGCATTGCCGAGATGGTCAAGATTAAAAGTCACGCAGGAAAGCGCAATTGCGGGAAGAAGCTTCAGAACAAGCTTTATTATTGAATCGGTAGCAGGGCGGAAGAGCGTTCTTTCGTTTTCCGCATCGGGATTTTCATAGATATCCGTACTGCCGAGAGGGCCCACATAGATGGTCGGGTTAACACCGCAGTTGCATTTGCCGCTTGCCGCTGTTGCCGCAGGCGCAAGAATGCAGAAAATCATTGCGACAGAGAGAATAACGGAAATAATTTTTTTCAAAAGAAATCATTCCTTTCAAATTATTTATAATCTATTCTATCACAAACATTTCCAATACTCAATACAAATCTATGTAATTTTATTCATTATTTTTATAGTAATAATGTTGCAAATATATATACATTTATGTTACAATAGCCGCAGTTAGGATGTGATAGTATTGACAAATACTGAAAACAAGCAGTCGGGAATATCGATTAATAAAAAAACGATAGTCCTGATATGCATTCTTCTTGCGGCAATTATGGCGTTTGCCGGAGTACTGACTCAGGTTTTGCCCAGAGGTGTTTACGAAACCAATCCCGACGGGACAATCATCAACGGCACCTACACACAGATCGAAGATAAAATGCCGATATGGAAAATCATTCTTGCGCCAATTCTTGTTTTCGGCACAGACACGGCACTCACGGGCGTCGGAATCATTCTGATGATAACGCTCATCGGCGGAACATTCCTTATTCTTGATAAATGCAGTGTTCTGAAATACATAATGGCTGCTATAATTCGAAAATTCGGCAAAAGAAAATATCTTTTGCTCAACGCAATGATTCTTGTCTGTATGGTTTTAAGCTCAACCGCAGGCATTCTTGAAGAATCCGTCACGCTCGTTCCCATAGCCGTTGCAATTTCACTTGCGCTTGGCTGGGATTCATTTGTCGGCCTCGGTATGAGTCTTATTGCCGTTGCTTTCGGATTCACAGCCGCAACATTTAATCCGTTCAACGTTGCAACCGTGCAGAGAATGGCGGATATTCCCGTTTTTTCGGGACTCGGATACCGACTCATTGTTTTCGTTGCAGTTTATGCGGTCCTTGCAGGATTTCTGACGGTTTACGCAAAGAAAATTGAAAAGAATCCGCAAAAATCAATCTGCTACGAAACCGATATCGCTCTTCGCGAAAAATATAATCTTGACGACAGCGTTGCCGTGCTTTCGGATTCGAAAATCCAGAAAGCTGCAAAAGCATTTCTCTTCTGTCTCATCGGCGTTGTTCTGTGCATTATCCTTGACTTTGCGCTCGGTACGGAAGGCGGAATTTCGCTCCCGGGAATGGCAATTCTTTTCACGGTAGGCGGTATGCTTGCAGGCCATTTTTCGGGTCTTAACGGCAAAAATCTTCTCAAAAGCTTCGGCGAGGGAATAAAAACAATTGCTCCCATTATTCCCGTAATTCTTATTATCCTTTCAATTACATATATTCTTGATCAGGGCAACATCATCCCCACAATCCTCAACTTTGTTTATAATCTTATCGAAGGACTCAGCCCCTATACGGCAATACTGATGCTCTTTGTGTTCATCGTTATCCTCGAATTCTTCGTTGGCAGCGGTACGGCAAAGGCATTCCTTATTATGCCGATTGTCCTTCCTCTTGCAGATATGGTTGACGTCACCCGTCAGAGCGTTACTCTTGCGTTCTGCCTCGGCGACGGATTCACAAATCTGCTTTATCCCACAAGCGGAATTATGATTGTTGCAATCGGACTCGTTAATATTTCTTACGGTAAATGGCTCAAATTTTCCTGGAAGCTTTTCGCACTTGAAGGCATTCTTTCGGTTGCGCTGATGCTGATTGCCATTGCAATAAACTATTCTTAAGGTGATATAATGAAATTAAAATTCAATTCCGACGGAAAGTTCAAAATACTCCTTTTCGGCGACATTCACGAACACGTCGATTATCAGACAAATCCCCGATTCAAGGATATGCACAAGCTGATGAACGCCGCACTCGATGAGTTCAAGCCCGATTTATGCGTGCTTCTCGGCGACAACTGCAACACCGATATTTATGTTGAAGACCCTGCATTTTTCAAGCAAATGCTCAGCGATGTTGTTGAACCCATCACGCGCAGAAACATTCCCGTTGCGGCAGTACTCGGCAACCACGAACACGACCACGGTCACGAGGACGAGATTGTTGAAGTTTATAAAGAGCTCGGCATTATTATGAGAAACGACGCACCCGCCGAGGTTACGGGAAATGCAAACTTTAAAGAGATTGTTTATTCCTCCGACGGAGAAAAACCCGTTTTCTGCCTTTGGTTTATCGACTCCAACAACTGTTTCGAGGACAGAAGCGTTTCGCATTACGACTACGTTCATCCCGACCAGATTGAGTGGTTTGAAAAGGAATGTGAAAAAACAAAGGAAATGAACGGCGGAAAGCCGATGCCATCCTTTGTGTTTCAGCACACGCCCGTACCCGAGGAATATGAGCTTCTCAGAAAAGCTCACTTCTGGGAGCTTCCCGTTGCCGTAAGAGGTTATAACACAAAAAAAGACACCTTCTATGTCGGTAAAAAGGGAACGAAGGATTATGTGGGCGAAGGCCCCTGCTCGCCTGATGTCAACAGCGGTCAGTTCGCAAGCTGGAAAAAGGTCGGCGGTATTCTCGGCGCATTCTTCGGTCACGACCATCTCAATGACTTCTCGGGCTTTGTTGACGGAATATTTATTGCACAGCATAAAACCGCAGGCTTCAGAGCATACACTGACGGCTGCAAAAGCTGTGTAAGACTTGTATCAATAGACGAAAAGAATCCCGAAAAATTTGAGCAGCATCTCAAACGTTTCAAACAGTTCGGTCTTAAGAGCGAATCTCTCGGCCCGATTATGAGAACATTATCGGACAGACAAAGCTTCTGGCTTCACGTTCTCGGCTATGCCGCGGCAGGCATCGGCGGAGTGACCGCTCTCGTATTTATAATCAAAAAATTAATTGAGGTTTTCGGAGGTTAAAATTATGGAAAAAGCAAAAAAGCTCAGTCCTTCACTCATTCTCAACATTATTCTTTTCGGATTTATGGGTCAGGTTGCCTG
Source organism: Acutalibacteraceae bacterium (assembly GCA_045535475.1). Lineage (GTDB taxonomy): Bacteria > Bacillota > Clostridia > Oscillospirales > Acutalibacteraceae > CAG-177. The sequence goes on from JAZSLR010000010.1 coordinate 10,974, forward strand.
GGCAGTTGAAAACAACTTCTTCAATCTTTATCTTTTCAATGAAGTCGGCGGTACTCCCGACGATATTTCAAATATGGTAACGGCAAGCTCGGTTGTTGCCGTGCTCACAACGCTCTTTATGGGCAGCCTGAGCGATAAAATCAACAAGCGTAAAATCTTTATCTGCGGCGGCTACATAGTCTGGGGCTTCACCGTTATGGCATTCGCTATTCTTTCACCCGAAAATGTTGCAAAGATTATGGGCACAACTCCCGCAGCGGCAGTCTCAACAACGGTTATCCTCGTTATAATTATGGACTGCATTATGACCTTTATGGGTTCAACAAGTAACGACGCCGCATTCAACGCTTGGATTACAGACATCACATCACCCTCAAACAGAGCAAAGACCGAATCAATCCTTGCTCTTCTTCCCGTTATCGCATTGGTTGGGGTTACAGCCGCTTTCGGCGCACTCTCGGGCGAATTCGGCTATCCCGCTTGCTTTATCGGTCTCGGTCTGATTGTTACAATCTGCGGTATTGTGGGTATCTTCTCAATCAAAGAATCGAGAACAGGTGTCAAGACCACCGCAAGCTTCGGCGAAGCTCTCACCTACGGCTTCAAACCCTCGGTCATCAAGAACAACAAGAGCCTTTACATTTCACTTCTCTGTATGGGTATTTTCTCCGTTGCAAGCCAGGTTTTCTTCCCCTATCTTTTCATCTATGTTGACCATTATATTGATATGTCAACTCTTCAGCTCAACGTGCCCACAATCATCCTTGCACTCGTTGTTGTTATCGGTGCAATTGCGGCACTCGTTTCAATAGTTATTCTCAGCGACAAAAAAGGCAAAGCACCCTTCCTCTACCCCTCTGCACTTTTCTTCATTGCGGGACTTGTTCTCGTTTACTTTGCAGATAAAAACATCATTTGGTTTGCTCTTGCGGCAGTCATTGCAATGGTCGGTTACGGTCTGCTTATGATTATGCTCAACGCCGCTATCCGTGACTTCACTCCCGAGGACAAAGCGGGTCAGCTTCAGGGCATCAGAATGATATTCTCCGTTCTGCTTCCTATGACAATCGGTCCCAAGGTTGCCGCAGAAATCACATCCGCATTCGCAAACGCACAATATCTCAATGAATACGGCGTTGCGGTAGATATCCCCGCTCCTCACATTTATCTTGCGGCGGCGGCAATCGGCGTACTTATATTCGTTCCCCTTGTCTTCCTTTCAAAGGAATTCAAGAAACAGCAGGCATCAAAATAATTATTTCACAACACAGTCAAAGAAGGAATTTCAGAAATGCATATTATTATTGTAGGTCTCGGAAAACTCGGAATGACAATGACAAAACAGCTTGTCAACGAAGGTCACAGCGTATCCGTTATTGACACCAACAACGATAAGCTCACCAACGCAGTTGACGCATATGACGTTATGGGTGTATGGGGCAACGGTGCAACGGTTGAAACTCTTGAAGCGGCTGGAGCATCAAAGGCAAAGCTCATTATTGCCGCAACAGCATCGGACGAAATGAATATCCTCTGCTGCCTTATCGCCAACAGAATGGGTACAGAAAACACCATCGCCCGAGTCCGTAATCCGGACTATGCGGCGCAGATGCAGTTTTTGCGTAACGAGCTCGGTTTGAGTATGATAGTCAATCCCGAATACGAAACCGCAAACGAAATTTCAAGAATCATCCGATTTCCCTCTGCGGCAAACCTCGATTCATTCGCCAGAGGCAAAATTGAAATCGCAAGAATCCGTATTCATTCGGACAATATGCTCTGCGATATGCCGCTTTATGAAATCCGAAAAAAATGCAAGGCAAAGGTTATTGTGTGCGCGGTACAGCGTGACGACAATGTATATATTCCTTCGGGTAATTTTGTTCTTCGCTGTGATGACACAATAAGCATCACCGGCACAAGGTCCGAGCTTTCGCATTTTATGAAGCAAACAGGCGTTTACAAACAGAAAGTCAAAAACGTTATGATAATCGGTGGCGGCAGAATTGCATACTACCTTGCAAAGCTGCTTTCCGATACAGGCAGAAACATCAAGCTCATTGAGCAGAATCTTGAAAGATGTTATCAGCTCAGCGATATGCTGCCCGACATAACCGTTATTCACGGCGACGGCACGGACCAGGATTTGCTCGACGAACAGGGTCTTGAATATCAGGATGCATTGGTTTCTCTCACGGGCATCGACGAGGAAAATATCATCGTTTCGATGTATGCCGAATCCAAGGGCATCAACAAGGTTATAACCAAGGTTAACCGCCATTCATATTCAATCCTCAGCGATATCGGTCTTGAAACTGTTGTTTCGCCTCAGATAGTTGCAGGTAATCTTGTTACACGTTACGTCAGAGCGCTTCACAACTCGGCAGGCAGTTCACAGATTCAGACTCTGTATAAGCTTGTTGACGGCAAGGTTGAGGCAGTTGAATTTATCGTTCCCGAAAATGCGGGATATGAAAACATCCCGTTCAAAGACCTCCATCTTCTCCCCAATCTTCTTATCGGCTGCATAATCCGCAACGGAAAAATTATCTTCCCCGGCGGCGATGATGTTATGAAGGCAAACGACAGCATCATCGTTGTTACCGCAGGCAGAATCCTTGAAGATATTCACGACATTTTTGTCTGATGTTTCGGAGGAAAAGCTATGAATTACCCTACGATTTTCAACAACATAGGCAAAATCCTGATTGTTGAAGCGATTTTGCTTGTGTTTCCCGCAATCGGAGCCGTTATCTACGGCGAAGACACTCTCATTTCTTTTGCGCTGACCGTCGCCGCGCTTGCGGTAACCGGACTGCTTTGTATGAGAAAAAAGCCTAAGAAAGCAACAATCTATGCAAAAGAAGGCTATGTTATTGTTGCTCTTTCCTGGATTCTTATGTCGCTTTTCGGCGCAATGCCGTTTTATTTCAGCGGTCATATCCCCAACTTTACAGATGCATTTTTTGAAACCGTTTCAGGCTTCACGACAACGGGCGCCACAATTCTCAAAGATGTTGAAGCTCTTCCCAAAAGTCTTCTTTTCTGGAGAAGCTTCACACATTGGATTGGCGGTATGGGCATTCTTGTTTTTGTTATCGCCATTATGCCCAAAACCGAAAACAGCTCAATGCACGTTATGCGTGCGGAGGTGCCCGGTCCGACAGTCGGCAAGTTGGTTTCCAAACTACGCGCTTCCGCAAGAATCCTTTACGGAATTTACTGCATATTGACCGCACTCGAAATAGTTATGCTTTTTATCGGCGGAATGCCGCTGTTTGACTGCATAGTCAATGCATTTGCGACGGCGGGCACAGGCGGTTTCGGCATCCTCAGCAACAGCATTGAGGGATATAACAGCATTTATGCGGAAATGGTAATAGCGGTGTTTATGCTGGTTTTCGGCGTAAACTTCAACCTTTACTATATGATACTTATTAAACAAGGTAAGCAGGCAATCAAAAGCGAAGAGCTCCGTTGGTATCTCGGAATAGTCACCGCTTCGGTTATTATTATCGCAATCAGCCTTATTTCAACAAAGCACGGTGTTGCTGATTCCTTCCGATATTCATTCTTCCAGGTTGCATCCATTATGACAACCACGGGATTTTCAACAACAAATTTTGACACCTGGCCGATGATTGCGAAGTTCGTGCTTGTTTTTCTTATGTTTATCGGCGCGTGCGCAGGCTCAACGGGCGGCGGAATAAAGGTTTCACGTCTTATTATCCTTATCAAAAGCGGCTTGCGTGACATAAAGAAAGCAATCAACCCCCGAAGCATTGAAACCGTCAAGGTTGACAGACGCACGGTTGATGAGCCCATAGTAAAAAGCGTTTCCGTTTTCTTTGCAACATACATTATCATAGCTGCAATATCTATGTTTTTGGTTGCAATCGACGGCAGAGATTTCACCACAACCTCAACTGCCGTTATCGCTTGCGTGGGCAACATCGGTCCCGGACTCGGCGCTGTCGGTCCTTACGGAGGCTACGCGGATTTCTCCATATTAAGCAAGCTTGTTCTTTCTTTCGATATGCTTGCAGGCAGGCTTGAGCTTATCCCTATGCTGATGCTTTTCTCTCCCTATGCTTGGTCAAGAAAATATTCATAAAGGTGTGAAATAGTATGGAAAAGAAAAAACTTTATATTTTAACCTATGACCACGGCGGCTACGTTCTTTGGAAGGACGAGGTTAAGCCCCGCCTTAAAAACATTTTTGAGTGGATGGAGAAATATCCCAAGCTCAGAATCGGACTTGACTATGAGTCCTTTACTTTTGATGAATTCTCCAGATGCGACCCTGAGGTTGTTGATATGATAACCGAGCTGCTTGAAAAATATCCCGACAGAGTCGGTCTTGGCGCAACAACCTACGGTCAGCCGCTTTCGCTGACGATTTCGGAGGAATCCAACGCACGTCAGCTTATCTATGCAATCAGAACCAACAAGAAATATTTCGGCAAAACGCCGAATGTTTACTGCATTTCGGAATATGCGCTCAACAACCAGACTCCTCAGCTTTTAAAGCTTACGGGTCACGATGCGGCAATTATGCGCTCCCACGTTATGGGTTACGGATATCCGAGAACCTTCGACTCTGCTTGGGGCAACTGGATAGGCAAGGATAAGACCGCCATTCCGGCAGTACCCACTTACGATAAGCAGGGCAGAGGCTATAACTGCTGCACGGTTGATAACTGGATTCTCTCACGCTGGCCTCAGGATACAGAAATTTCTCTTGAAAATTTTGAGGAGATGTTTGAAAAATACTCTCCCCTTCTCGCATCGAGATACGATGACCTGACTCAGCCGATTGAAGATGTTACGGCATATATCGAAACCAAGGATAACTATGAATATGTTCTTCTTGAGGATATCCCTGCTCTTTACGGCGAAGCAAAGGACGAGCTTGTGACGGATGACAACGACTTTCACGTTCAGATGCCTTGGGGCTACTGCGGCAACGAAATTTTCAACGGCGTAAGAAAAGCCGAGGTTGAAGCCGTTCAGGCAGAAAAGCTCAACGCTTTCTCCGTTATGCTTGGCGGAAAGGCGTATAACGAAAATCTTGACGAAGCATGGAAATATGCCCTTGCGGCGCAGCACCACGACGTTACCATCTGCGGTCTGCTTGACCTTGCAAGACGTTTCATCCCCGCCTCTCTCAAAGAATCGGAATTTGTAAAGAACGAATCCCTCAAAAATATTGCATCGCGTTTTGCCTGCAAGGATGATAACTCCGTGCTAGCAATAAACACAAATTCATTCTCCGTCGGCGATTATATCAAGATCGGCGAGGATAAATATGTTTATGTATTCCTTCCCGCATACACCGCAAAGGTTGTTTCGGCGGACGAAAAAAGCGGATGCGATGATTTTTCGTGGAATCCCGAAACGGGAATTTTTGAAACCGTATACTACAATATGAAGCTTACAAACAGCGGCATTGAATATATTGCATTCAAAGACGGCAAAAAAGTCATTGACAACGGCAACAATGCAATGTTCACCGCTAACATTGACGGCAAAGACTGCGAATCAGACGGCAAATGGAATGTTGAGCAATCTTCCCGCGGTACGGTTGCAACCTATGAAGGCAAAATCGGAAGTGTGCCCTTCAGCTTTGAAATGTGTTTCGGCGGTAAGCAAATGGACAGAATCGACTGCAAAACCAAGTTTGAAATCCATAATGAGCGAATCGGCATAATCGGCGATAAGGCGGGACTTGAAAAGTCAATCACCGTCAACGGCCACAAGCACGACGGCAAACTTTGCTTCAATATGAATCTTTGTATGGACAAAAACAGAAAGATGTTCCGTGATCTGCCGTATTCAATCTCCGAATGGAGCGGTGACATCAGAGTAACAGAAGATTATTGGTATGAAAAAGACCGCATCATCATTGATGAAAAGGTTACTCCCGAGGAATCCTTCAACTCTTCAACATATCTTAACGGTATTTACTGGATTTGTCTTAAAGATGATAACAACAGCGTTGCCGTTTTCAACAAAGGCTGTATGGGCTCGGATGTCAAGGGCAACAAAGTTTCGATTCCCCTTGTTTACGCGGAAGAATACCTGTGCGGAACAAAGATCCTTGACGGAGTTTATGAGGATGAATTTGCGCTTTGCATAGATTGGGATTTCGTCAATGACATTCACCAGCACGCAATCGCATATGCCTATCCTCCCGTTACGATTCCTCTCGAAAAGAACGACGGAGATTTGAGCGAACTTGAATTTGCATCGATATGCAACTTCGAAGATGTTGTTATGACAACCATCTACCCCGAGGACGGTCATATTCTTGCCCGCTTCTGCAACTATTCGGACTATGTCTCTCAGGTTGAATTCAAGCCGACTTTCGGCAGAGTTACGGAAGAAACCAACCTCCTGGGCGACAAGATTGCAGATATCGCAGACAACGGAATTCTCAAATTCCGCCCGTGGGAAATCAAAACGGTAAAAATTGAATTGTAAAAAATCAGACCTGCACGGTTATTTGCCGTGCAGGTCTTTTGCGTTTTAAAATTTTGAAATAACGGGTTCCCACATATTTCTGATGTATTCACGTCTTGCTTCTCTTCTTGCCTTGATTCTGTCTTTGAGGCTGACGCGTTCTTCCGGCTGTGCCTGAGTTTCGGTTTCAGCTGCTGTTTCTTCCGTTTCCTCAACGTAATCATAGGGTCTTATAAAGAAATGAGAGGGATTTTTAACGCCATGCTTGTCGCGGAAATCGGAAACCGCTCTTACGCACACACCCGATTTTGAGTTGAGTGCGGAAATGTTCATACCGTCGCCAAGGTAAATTCCGAGGTGACTGCCCCAAACGATGATATCGCCGGGTTTTGCATCCGAAATATCGTCAATAACCGTACCGAAACTCTTTGCCTTTTCTTTTGTGTTGTAATCCGCTGTGCTGTTGCCGCCTTTGATGCCGAAATTACCGAGAACATAATAAACAAAGCCCGAGCAATCGAATTTTTGGGGACCTTTGCTTGCGTACTGATAGCCGCTGCCTTCAAGACCGCTTGCGAAAGCCGCAACTTCGCTTCCCTTAACGGGTTCTGCGCCGATTGCCGCAAAAGCAACTGTGCCGAGCATAATTACGGTCGCCATTATAAGTGCAATAATCTTTTGTGTTTTCTTCATTTTAACCTCCATAGGCGCTTTTTGAACGCCACACAAGTCGCCATTATACACGAAAAAGACTACCGTGTCAAGCTTTTTTACTTGACATCGGCGTTTACAACAAAAAAAACAGACCGTATCCGAAAAATTCGGTACAGTCTGTCATAATTATATCTTACTTTATTTTTATAAGTCTGTCGCCCTTAACAAGATATGCATTGCGTGCAAGGTCAATCATAGGCTGGTCATTGAGCGAATCTGTATAAAAATTGTCAATTTCGGCATCGGGGAATTTTTCCTTGAATGCCTTTACCTTGTTTTCACGGAAGCAGAAGCTGACAAGCTTCATACTTTCAAGATCTGTTTTTGAGCCTACATAATTTTTGATATTGAGTCTGCGGCAGATTTCTTCAAGCACAACATCAAGACAGGCGGAGATGATGATATCGTCATCCCTTCTCTGCTTGAGATAAAACGGCTTTATCTTGCTGCTGTTTTTATCCCAAAAATCAACAACGTCGCCTTCAATATCTTCAATTGACTGAGCAAATTCCTCAACAATGCCTGCATACTTATCCATAACATCGTCGAGCGACATTTTGCCCGCCTTATATTTGAGAATACAGCTTACCGCCCAGGGAAGCTTTGCGAGAAGCCTGGGGTCTCTTTTAAGATAACCGAGAAAAAGATCTACGCCCGATTCGCCTCTGTAAATCGTGTTATCAAAATCATAAACGTTCATTAAACCTACCATCCTTTATATTCCTTTTGTCCCTACAATGAAGTATATCACCACATCATTTGCGTATTTTTCCGAATAAGAATAAATTTCTTATGGTTTTCTTAAGATTCCCGTAAGTTTTTATAAATGTATGATTGAAAATAGTTAGTCACGGTGATATACTGAAACTAATGCAAACACATTTAAGGGAGATAAAAATGGAAAAGAAACTGACTGACAGCGGATTTTACAAAGCATTTTTCACTATGACGCTGACTCTCGCCCTGCAAAACCTGATTGTTTTCGGCGTCAATCTTGCCGACTCGGTTATGATGGGTGCATACAGCGAAACCGCACTCAGCGGTGTCGGAATCTGCAACAATATCCAATTTTTCCTCAATATGGCGGCATCCGGTATTTCGTCGGGCATGACGGTCATCGCCTCGCAATACTGGGGCCAGAAGGAAACGAAACCCATCCACAAGGTTTCCTCGGTTGCGATGTGGCTCGGAATTATTTTTACTATGCTGATTTTTGCCTTTGCCGCAATCGCACCCGAAGCGCTCATCCGTCTTTTCACGGATAAGGATGCCGTTATTGAGCAGGCTGTGCTCTATCTCGACGTGATAAAGTACACATATTTAATGTATACATTATCAACTATACTTCTCGCCATTCTCAGAAGTGTTGAAACGGTTAAAATCGGTTTTTACGTTTCACTTTCATCGTTTGCAATCAACATTTTCCTCAACTATGCCCTCATCTACGGTAAATTCGGTGCCCCCGAAATGGGAATACGCGGCGCAGCGGTTGCAACTCTCGTTTCAAGAGCAATTGAGCTTGCGGTAACTGTCATATATATCCTTGCTGTTGACAAAAAGCTGAATCTGAGAATCCGTGACCTGTTCATCACCGATAAAGCAATGGTCAAGGACTATTTCAAAACAGGCCTGCCCCTGATGATGAGCAGCGTTTCGTGGGGAATAGCAATGAGTATTCAGGGCGCAATCATCGGCAGACTTATTGAAAGCGCAATTGCTGCAAACAGCATTGCAACAACGCTTTTTCAGGTTGCAACGGTTATCTGCTATGCTTCAAGCAATGCAGCGTGCGTGCTTATAGGCAAAACCGTCGGTGAAAATATGAGTATGGATATAATAAAACGCCGAAGCAAAAGCCTGCAGCTCATCTTTCTTGCAATCGGCATTGCTTCGAGCGCAATTCTTCTCGTTGCAAAAAATCTTATTATCGGATTTTACAACGCGTCGCCCGAAACGCTTGAAATCACCAATCAGTTTATATGGGTGCTCTGCGTTACCGTAATCGGCACGGCATATGAAGCGCCCTGCCTTTGCGGAATTGTTTCGGGCGGAGGCGAAACCTCATTCGTACTTAAAAATGACATAATCTTTATGTGGCTGATCGTACTTCCGCTGAGTGCGCTGAGTGCATTCGTTTTCCACTTCCCCGTATGGGTAACATTCGCCTGCCTCAAAGCAGACCAGGTGCTCAAATGCGCCGTGGCGGTTGTCAAGGTAAATAAATTCAACTGGATAAAAACTGTTACAAGATAATTTTCTTCGGATTTCTCCGTTGCAACACATTGTAGCGTGACTTTTACGGTCAGATATGAAAGAATATAGTCAAGGAGGTGACCCGCCTATGGCTAAAGTTTCAAAGAACATCAAAAAATTACGCACCGAAAAATCAATGACTCAGGGTGAACTGGCTGAAAAAATCAATGTTACCAGACAGACCGTTTCAAGCTGGGAAAACGACCGCACTCAACCCGGCATTGATATGCTCGAGCTTCTTGCTGAAGCATTCGGCACGGGAATTGAGGAAATAATTTACGGCGAGAAAAGAAATGTCGGGCTTGAAGCCCCCAAACCCGACAGAAGAAAAACAATGAACATTGTTTTCGCAACTCTCGGCTCGCTTCTTACCGCAACCGGTCTTATTATCATAACGGTATATTTCTGGGATAAGCTCCCCGATATCTTCCTTGCTCTTCTGAGCTTTCTGCCTCTCATTGTCGGCGGCTCGGTTGCCGCGTGGTCATATGCAAAAAAGAGAAACAGCATCGGCTGGAGCGAGGGCTCGTCCGTAGCGTGGGTTGCGGGTCTTGTTGCAACGCTCTGTCTTGTTGTTGCAATGTTCGGCGTTGACATCGATTTCTACACGTCAATAATCGGTCTTTCAGCGTTGACACTGCCGATTGCGTTCATTATGAATTCCGTTTTTCCGCTTACGGTTTATTTCGGAATAACAACTTTTTTCGTTATGGAAGAAGCATATAATCTAACTTTTTTCTCGGCAGTCACAGGTCTGATACTCTTTGCTGCAGGTCTTGTATTCGTCTTTAAGCAACCCCGTGATGACTACAGACGGAAATATTCAACCTGGCTTGTTATTATTTCCGCTTCGGCTATATTGCTCATCTTCTCAGAAGCAACAACAGATGCAAGCGACGCACCCGTGATTTTCTGCATAATTATCGGTATTCTGGCTGCGCTTTATGCAGCAGACAGAGAAGAAAATCCCGCCTATCCGTTCAGATACATCTGTGTGCCCGCCATATCGGCGATAATGTGCGCAATGTGCGTTGAAAGCACAGATTTCATCAGGGGTTACCGTTTTTATACAGACAATCCTGAGCTTCAGTTTCCGGGAATTGCTCCGTTTGCAGCCGCAATAATTATCACCATCGGCGTGATTTTCGGCAAAAAGAGCTTCAAGGGACATCCCGAAAAAACAGCGTTTGTTGTTTTCTCATCGCTGACCGCTTTGCTTTGCGCCGTCAGTGCCACAACCGCTGAATTCTTCGACGAAAAAGGTAATGCTGCAATCAATATTATCATCACTCTGTTTTCTCTCGCCGTAAGCATTGCAATAATCGTTTCGGGCATAAGAAAAGCAAAGCTTCTGACGGTCAATTTCGGCTTGATAATGCTCTGCGTGCTTATTTACCTCACGATTTTCGCAGGAAGATTTGAAATCATTTACAGCGGCATCGCCTGCATTGTTATGGGCGGAATCCTGCTCTTCCTCAACTACAGAATGTCCAAGGCATTCAAAGCGAAGGAGGCGGAGAAAAATGCGTAAATTCAGACCCGTTGCAATTCTGCTTGCAATCCAGCTTATCATCGCTGTTTCGCTTGCACTTATCAATCCGATAAACGATTATATAATCCGCAAAAAAGGCACCGAATACACATTCGCTACTCAGGAAGCATATCTGACGGGGGATTTTTCAAGCTATGTCGAAATAAACTGTAGGTTAAAATTCGGATTTGATTATAACAGATTCGGGTATTATCCGGAAGAGTATGGAATAATCGACACGGACAAAAACTCTCTTGCCTATATTTCAGAGCTTTCACGCACCAAGCCCGAAGGAAAAGATTATCTCGGCACAGACAAAAAATCATATGCTTACATTTCGCATTTTACTTCGGATGAAATAAAGCTCGACCTTATCAGCTTTGAAACGAAAAATGTTGATTTTCTGTTGGATAAAGACCTCGGTTTTCTTGATAACCACGAAGTAACCGTCAACGTTTCGGTTTACAAAGGCGATGCAGTCGTCAACGAATTCTATATCGACGGCATTAAAGCCGAGGAATACCTTAAAAACCTGAAGGGATGATAAAAATGAATAATGCTGTTTTGAAAAAACTCCCGACAAGAACACCTCTTAACAAAATTCCTTTCGGCGGACTTACATCAAATATGCTTCGCATTCTTGCGATGGCATTTATGATTCTTGACCATTTGTGGGCAAAGGTTGTGCCGGGTAACGACTGGATGACCTATATCGGAAGAATGACCTTCCCTATTTTTGCGTTTATGATTTCCGAGGGATTCATCCACACCTCAAATCTCAAAAAATACATACTCCGCCTGCTCGGATTTGCGGTGATTTCCGAAATACCGTTCAACCTTTTCTACGGCGGAAGTTGGTTTTACCCCTATCATCAGAACGTTATGTTCACCCTGCTTTTCGGTCTGCTTGCAATAATGCTCATCGACAAAGCAAAGAAAAATCCGAACGCAAAAACGATAGTCAAAACCGTGCTTCTCCTGCTGCTTCTCAGCCTTGCATCGTTTATCGGCTTTGTTGACTACGGCTTCTGGGGATTCCTGACGGTTGTTATGTTCTATCTTTTCCGCAACTTCCCGTTTGCCTGGCTTGCACAGCTCATCGCAATGCTGCTGATGAATCTCATACTCTTTGAAGGTCAGCAAATTCCTCTTGAATTTTTCGGCGAAACACATTATATTGCAACTCAGGGCTTCGCCGTTTTTGCGCTCATTCCCATCTGGCTTTACGGCGGTAAAAAAGGCAAATCAAGCAAAATTATGCAGTACGGCTTCTACGCATTCTATCCCGTGCATATGATTCTGATTTATCTTGCGGTCTATTTTGCATAAGGCGGTGATGCAATGAAATTCAAACGCATTTTGATTTCCGTTGCCGTAACCGTACTTGAATTTGTGGTTTTTCTCGTATGGGGACTCAATATGGACGGCGGTGATGCTATGGGTTTCGGACTGATTACAACATATTTTCTCTTTCCGATTTCAACTCTTATCCTGTCCGCATACCTTGCACACGAAAACGTTATTTATGTAATCCCGTTTACGGCAATTATGTTTGCGGCGCAGAATTTTATGCCGTTCTTCGTTTACGGGTCGTTTGAGGTTGTACTGATTCTCTGCTTCACTTTGATTCCCGCTTTTGTCGGAACACTTGCAGGAATCGGAATCAAAAAAGTCAAAAAATAACTTAACGGACTGTACCTTGCCGGTACAGTCCGTTGCTTTCATTTATTCATAAAATCTATCATTCCGTGCCAGTCATCACGGGAGAAATAGTGTTTGCCTTCTCGGTAGCAAAGACCCACGTTGCCATCGTTGAGATATTTTCCCACTTTGAGGAAATCTTCATCCTCATAGACAAAGCCCTTTTTGCCGTAAAGCTCGTACACCTCGTTCGATGCGGCACAGAAAAGGAACTCAAGATTCGGACCCGCCCAGACATCCTCTGCCGCAGATGCGATATGCACCCTTCTCGGCGCAATGAGTGCCGAAAGAAAATGCTGTTCAAACGGTGTTTCGTTATCCTTGCCGTAGAAGCTCTTATAGTTTTCGCAGAACCAGAATTCAAAGCGGTCAATAATATTGCCGATTGTTTCGTTACCCTCGCCTTTTCCTCTGTTGAGCGAGTCACCGCTGCAGCCCGAGCAGTTTGAATGAGCAACCGCAAATCGGGTATCAACAGCCGCCGTCAGCAAAGCCGTTTTTCCGAGCCTTGAGTGACCGCAGACGCAGATGTTATCCTTGTCAACCTCGTCACGGGTCTGCAAAAAGTCCATAACGCGCATCGCAGCCCACGCCCACATGGCAATTTTACCGGGTGAATATGCGGATCTTTCAGCGTTTTTATAAATCAAACCTGCAAGTCCGCTTGAGCAATCACCGTCATCGCTTGTGACATTCTGATAGCAGAATGATGCGCAAGCAAAGCCGTTGTCGATGATTTCTTCCGTGGGCATATATTTATCGGGAACTTCGGGTCTGAAATTGATATGCACAAAGGTTTTAAAACAGTTGCCCTTCTTGGGACAGACGTATGCTACGGGGAAGGTGAAGTCCTCACCGTATACCCTCGCTGTTATCTCAAGCTCCATATACGCCGCCTTACCCGCACAGTATCTATCATTATCTTCTTCAACAACCCTGAATGAAACTGATTCAGGTTCATCGGGCATATAGCCGTATTCACATTCCTGCATCATTTTCAGTACAAGAGGTCTGATTTTCTCCCATTTTTCGGGAGTTTGTGCCCTTTTACCGCCGACTTCAAGCGGAGAAGGGATATTCAAGGATTCAAGCATTTTGTTTATCATATTCTCACCGGAAAGAAATTATTATAATACCGAGCACTTTGAGCTTCAGTAATGGAAACCTTTAAAATTTAATTTCAGAATAATAATCGCTGATTAAATCGTGATGCATTGTTTTCTTTCAATATATATCGGATAATTATATCGTGGCGTAAAGATTGACGAGATAGATTTTTGTTGATGAAGTGAAAAAGCGGAGATAATACTTTGTGTATTATCGAGCATTTTGAGCTTCGGCAACGGAAATATAGCCGTCAAGATTACGCCTAAGATGTAATTGTCAGATATAAAAATAAAAGGCAGGGGTACGCATACCTCTGCCGCTTTATTTTGACTTATGCTTCCTTAACAACTACCTGCTTGCCGTTATAGTAACCGCACTCGGGGCAAAGTCTGTGAGATCTCTTGTACTCACCGCAGTTTGAGCACTTTTCAAGCTGGGGAGCAGACATCTTCCATACGTTTGAACGTCTCTTATCTCTTCTTGCCTTTGAAACTCTTCTCTTGGGTACTGCCATGCCTAAGCACCTCCTTAATTACTGTGCTTTTATTAAACCGTCCGGTTTTTTTACTAATTATCCAAAAGCTGCATAAGTGCCGCCAATCTCGGGTCAACCTCTTTTTCGCAGCTGCATGAACCTGTGTTAAGATCCTTGCCACACTTCGGACAGATTCCCTTGCAGTCCTCATCGCAAAGAAACTTTGCAGGGAGTTCAAGGAAAATATCCTCGGTTATAAGCGAATCCAAATCAAAACGAAGCTCGTTGACAAGCAGAAGCTCGTCGTTCTTTTCATCGTTAAGATGCGTAACAAGGGTGTGAAAAATCTCAATCTCGAGCGGAACATCAATTGGCTTTGCACAGCGGTCGCAATCCATATCGAGAACAAACTCCGCCTTTGCACGCAGTTCAACTATTCCCGTGTAATTGCCCGCAGAGCCGCTGACCTTTACCGGAGTGGCAAAAGGCTTCGCACCGCTGAGCTCCCGGTCTGACAAATCAAGCTCATAGCTGAATTCTTTGACCATTCCCTCGTTATTGAAAATAGGCTCTAAATCCAATATCATAAATTTTCACCTAAAAATCACGCACAAAATATTATAAAGGGGTTTGCGTAATTTGTCAACTAAATTTTCGATTTAAATTCAGATTTTTTCGCAAAAATCGAAAATTCTTGCAGGAAGATCGCTTTCATCGCAAGAAACGGTGAATGTGAAGTCCTGCTCAGCGATTTTGCTCAGCTCTGCAACCTTCTCAAGGAAGTTTGCAAGTGCTTCATAATCTCTGCCGCCGATTTTGAGAGTTGCATCAACAAGAATATCGGTGATATCGTGGTCGCCTGCAACAAGACCGCAAAGGAAGCCGTAGAATGCATCATAGCCGCTTACCTTGTAGTGGTCTGTTTCAACGAGTCTTGCTCTGTAGTTAACATTATAAGTCAAGAGTCTTTCTTTCTCAACGCAAACAACGTTGCCGTTTGACTTTTCAACTGCACCGTTTACGAGTTCGATAAGTCTCTTTGTTTTTCCTGCGCCTTTGTTACCGATAATAAGATAGATCATTTTTAATATCCTCCTGTATTTTATTTAAGTCTTGCTTCAAGCTCTTCCTTCTGAGCCTCGTAACCGGGCTTTCCGAGAAGAGCGAACATATTCTTTTTATAGCTTTCTACGCCGGGCTGGTCAAAGGGATTAACACCGAGAATGTAACCCGAAAGACCGCAAGCCTTTTCGAAGAAATAAATCATCCAGCCAAGATTGTATTCATCCTGCTTGTCGATTTCAATAAGAATGTTGGGAACATCGCCATCCGAATGAGCGAGAACAGTTCCCGCAAACGCCTTGCTGTTGACATAGTGAACGGTTTTGCCTGCAACGAAATTAAGGCCGTCGCCGTTAACATCGTCAAACTCGATTTCAACATCATTTATGGGCTCGTTGACCCACATAACGGTTTCAAACAGCTTGCGCTCGCCTTCCTGAATATACTGACCGAGTGAATGAAGGTCGGTTGAGAAAATGGCCGATGCAGGGAAAATACCCTTGCCGTCTTTGCCCTCGCTTTCGCCGAAGAGCTGCTTGAACCATTCGCACCAGAGTGTCATTGAAGGCTCATAAGCTGCGAGCATCTCAATCGATTTGCCGCTGCGGTAAAGAATGTTTCTTATTGCCGCATATTTATAACAATCGTTGGTCGTTACATCGTCTTTTGAATAAGCTTCTCTTGCATCTGCGGCACCCTTCATAAGAGCATCGATATCGATTCCCGCAACAGCAATGGGAAGCAGACCGACTGCGGTAAGAACAGAATATCTTCCGCCTACATCGTCAGGCACAACGAAGGTTTTGTAGCCTTCATTGTCTGCAAGGGCTTTGAGAGCACCCTTTGCCTTATCTGTCGTAACGTAAATTCTCTTTGCCGCCTCTTCCTTGCCGTATTTATCTTCAAGAAGCTTCTTGAAAATACGGAAAGCAATTGCGGGCTCAGTAGTAGTACCCGATTTTGAGATAACGTTGACTGAAAAATCCTTACCTTCAACAAGCTTCATCAGTTCCGCAACAGATGAAGAGCTGATTGTGTTACCGCCGTAATAAATATCGGGAGTATCCTTCTTAATAAGGTTATAGTTGTTTGACTTGATGAATTCGATTACAGCTCTTGCACCGAGATATGAACCGCCGATACCGAGAACGATAAGAACCTCGGAATCCTTTTTGATTTTTTCGGCACATTCTTTTATTTCTGCGAATTCATTCTTATCGTAGTTAACGGGAAGGTCAATCCAGCCGAGAAAATCGCTGCCTGCACCCGTTCCCTCGTGAAGCATTGCGTGAGCCTTTGAAACCTCGGGCTGCATTGCTTCAAGTTTCTCACCGCACGCGTATTCACCCGCATACCTGAGATTGAGTCTGATTGCCATGTGTCTGTACACCCCACTATAAAAATGCCGAGTTGAGTTTATTTAATATATTTTACCCTATAAAAGCGTTCTTTGCAACACCTAAAAGCAAAATAATATAAAAATTTTTTGGCAAGTGAGAGTTTTGGACATCATACTATTTATATATATTTACAGTTTAGCATAAATTCGCGTCAAATGCAAACCGAATTTGTAACCTAAACCGATGAACTGTAATATATTATAATTAGCGAATGAAACGGAGGTTTTATTTATGGACAGACGAGAACTTGAAAAACTGATGGATAAATATAAGCAGGAGATGCTTGAATTTCAAAGAAAAAACAATCTTTCGGGTTATTCCTCAACGGTGAATCCCGATGATGAACGTGAAACGAGAATGGATGAAGCATTGAGGAACAACACACCGTTTGAACGCGATCGTAGCGACCCTCTTCCCGATTCGGAAATCTCCGTAGCGGAAGAACCCGACGAGCCGCAGACCGTTGCCGTTCAGGCACCTGTTCAGGAAGTTCAGCTTCCCGTAGACACTTCTCCCGATGTTGAACGCACGCTGCGCAGAAACTGTGAGAATCTGCCCGACAATGCAACGAACGAACAGCGTGCAAGATGCCGCGGCATCAATGATTTTCTTGCCGCAAACACCGAAAGCGGCTCGCTCAAAGTGGAGGCGTTTGCTTCCGACAGAGCTTTCGGTATACCGAGCGCAAGGGTGATGGTTTTTATTGAACTTCCGGGAGGCAATGCCGCAGTTTTCGACGGATTGACCGATATTAACGGCTCAACGGAAAGCATACGCCTCCCTGCACCGCCGAAGTCACTTTCGCAAGCACCGCAGACGGGTGCAAACCCCAGGCTGCCGTATGCCGTTTACTCGGTATATGTTGAGCATCCCGACTTTGTCAGATCCGTTTTCACGAACGTACCCGTATTTTCGGGCATAGAATCAATTCAGCCCGTGAGAATGCTTGCAAAAGCTGCAGGTCTTGAAGAACCCGAACCCATTGTTGTTGACGAAACAACTCTCAACACATTAAGGAACGAGGCGAGATAAAATGGCTGTGACACCTGTTATACCCGACTATATAACAGTCCATCTCGGGACTCCGAATTCAAATGCACGCAACGTGCGAGTTCCGTTCACGGACTATATTAAAAATGTTGCATCGAGTGAAATTTATCCCTCGTGGCCCGAAAACGCACTCAGGGCAAATATTTACGCCCAGGTTTCTTTTGCTCTTAACAGAATTTTCACCGAATACTACCGCAGCAGAGGTTATGATTTCGATATAACAAATTCCACATCCTATGACCAGGCATATATTGACGGCAGAGATATTTTTTCGAATATTTCAAAGATTGTTGACGAGCTTTTCAACGATTATGTGACTAAGGGCAACCAGATTCAGCCGTATTTCACCGAATACTGTGACGGCAGAAGCGTAACCTGCCGAGGACTTTCTCAATGGGGAACGGTCACTCTTGCAAACCGTGGCAGAACCCCCTATCAGATTCTGCAGAATTATTACGGTAATGACGTCAACATAGTCCGCAATGCGCCCGTCAGGAACGTTTCCGAATCTTATCCCGGCAGACTGCTGAGAATCGGCTCTTACGGCGGCGAGGATATCCGTACAATTCAGCAACAGCTCAACAGAATCAGACAGAATTACCCCGCAATTCCGAGAATACCCGACCCTAACGGCTTTTTTGATTCGGCAACTCAAGCGGCGGTCATACAGTTTCAGCGTATATTCAACCTCACTCCCGACGGAATAGTCGGCAAAGCAACGTGGTACAGAATCAAGCAGATTTATAATGCCGTCAAAAGGCTTTCAGAGCTTTATTCGGAGGGCATAACCATAACCGAGGTCGAGAGAATATTCAGCGAGGTTATACGCAGAGGCGACAGAGGCCGAGATGTGAGAACGATTCAGTATTTCCTCAATTTCCTCGGATTTTTCAATGACCGACTGCCGCAGATTACGGTTGACGGCATTTTCGGACCTGCAACGGAAAACGCCGTGCGGACATTCCAGAGTGAATACGGACTTACGGTTGACGGCATAGTCGGCAGGGCAACGTGGAATGCAATACTCGATGCGTATAACAGCACTCTTAACTCCCTGCCCGATGAATACCGTTCATATTCATCACTTCTTTATCCCGGCTACACTCTGAGCACAGGCACAAGCGGCAATGTTGTTACTCAAGTGCAGACCTTTCTGCGAACAATTGCTCAGAACAACAATTCCGTGCCGCTGATTACCGTTGACGGAGTTTACGGAAATCAGACACGAAACGCCGTTATCGCTGTGCAAAGACTCTCGGGACTTGAGCAAACGGGTTCAGTCGGTCCGTTGACGTGGAATGCGATTGTTAACCTTTATAATGAATACAGATAATATTATTGAAAATAATAAATGTATCATAATATAAAGGAAGATGGGAATGGAGAAAACCTTTTCGGCGGATTATACATCAAACATCAACTTGCTTGACAGCGAACTCAGGCTGAGTGCAAGCTTTGATGTTGTCGGAAGAGAAATAAAGATTAACAAACGCAACGCAAAGCTCTATTTCATTGACGGCTTCTGCAAGGATGAAATTATGGTCAAAATTATGACCTATTTTATGAACGCGGAAGAAAAGGAAATGAATTCGCTTAAAACCACGAGAGAATTTGCCAACAAATATGTCCCCTACGTTGAAACAGATATCCTCGCAAAGGTCGGCGATTTTGTGAACGCCGTTCTTTCAGGCGCAATCGGTATGATTGTTGAAGGCTACCCCGAAGCAATTATGATTGATGCGCGAACCTATCCCGTGCGCTCCGTAGGTGAACCCGAAAATGACAGAGTTCTCAGAGGTCCGCACGACGGCTTTGTTGAAACTCTTGTGTTCAACACCGCCCTGATACGCCGAAGAATCCGCGACACAAACCTGACTATGGAAATTCATTCCGTCGGCAAAAAATCAAAAACCGATGTTGTAATCTGCTTTATGCAGGGCAGAGTCAATGAGAAAATGCTGAATGCACTGCGCAAAAAACTTGATTCGGTTTCCGTCAATTCTCTGTCGATGAGTCAGCAGAGCCTTATCGACTGCCTTGTTCCGAAACAATGGCTCAACCCGTTTCCGAAGGTCAGATACACCGAAAGACCGGATGCGGTTGCGGCAAGCGTGCTTGAAGGCAGTATGGTTGTTATCACCGACAACTCCCCTGCCGCAATGATAATCCCGTCGGGCATTTTCGACTTTCTTCAGGACACAAACGACTATTATATGTCACCCGTCATCGGTTCATATATGAGAATAATCCGTATGTTTATTTTTGCAATGACAATGCTGCTTATTCCGATATGGCTGCTTCTGATTCAGAATCCCGATTATATTCCCGAATGGCTGAATTTTATAAAAATAGAGGAAGAATACACCCTGCCGATTGTGGCTCAGCTGTTTATAGTCGAGGTTGTTATCGATGCAATCAAGCTTGCTTCAATCAACACGCCGCAGTCGCTCAGCGGCTCGTTCGGAGTTATCGGCGCGCTTGTGCTGGGCGAATTTGCGGTTTCGGCAGGATGGTTTGTGCCCGAGGTTGTGCTATATATGGCATTTGTTGCACTAACGAATTTTACTCAGCCCAGCTTTGAACTCGGCTATGCATTCAAGCTTTTCCGTATGATGCTCATTGCTCTGATAGCGCTCTTTAATATATGGGGATTTGTTGCAGGAATTTTGATTATCATTATTGAAATTGTAACAACAAGAACTGTCACGGGGCAATGCTATCTTTTCCCTCTCATCCCCTTCAACGGCTCCTCGCTCCTCAGCCTGCTTCTGCGCAGACCGCTTAACAATAAAAATAATTAAAACGACGGCTTGAAGCCAAGCCGCCGCACAAAAATACTATATCTTTCCTATGCAGAAATCACCTTCAACCGAGGTGATTTCTGTTTTTATTATGCCGTGGATTTCACAGTCGCACGGAATTTTGACGGGTGTATAATTTGCCGTGTAACCCTGCACAAATCCTTCGTGATATTCCTCGATAAGCACTTCGAGGGTTTTGCCGATTTGTTTTTTCAGAAACTCATTTCTTATCACTTCTGCGGCAGCTGTCATTGCTGCTGCTCTTTTTTCTTTTTCGCATTTTTCAATCTGTTCGGGCATTTTCGCCGCAGGCGTTCCGGGTCTTATCGAATAAGGAAACACGTGCACCTTTTCGAATCCGACTTTTTTAACAAAATCCATCGACGCCTTGAAATCCTCTGCGGTTTCGCCGGGAAATCCTACCATAACATCGGTTGTGATGGTTGTTCCGTCAAATGATTCTCTCAGCTTTTGGCAGAGAGAATAATATTCTTCGCTGTTATAATGGCGGTTCATACGCTTAAGGGTAGCATCGCAACCGCTTTGGAGAGAAATGTGGAACTGCGGACAGAATTCGGGAATTTTTGCAAGTCCATCAATAATTTCATCTGTTATATGATCGGGCTCAAGCGAGCCGAGGCGGACCCTTTTTATCCCGTCAAATGATGCCGCGGCTTTCACGGCATCAACGATATTGATATCGGTTCCCAAACCGTATGCGGAAAGGTTTATTCCGACAAGGACTATCTCTGAAAAACCGTTTTTCTCAAGCTCGGCAATTTCGTTTTTCAGCTCGTCAAGCGGCTTTGAACGCACTCTTCCTCTTGCATAAGGAATAATGCAATAGGAGCAAAAGCGGTTGCAGCCATCCTCAATTTTTACGTTTGCCCTTGTTCTTTCACGGAATGATGTGATTGTATCGCCTGCAAATTCATCACCCGTTTTATGAATATCAACAGCAAAAATCCTGCCGCTTCCGTTAATAAACTGTATTATATAATCGTGAAGAAAACGATTGCTTTTGTTGCCGATAACGATGTCTGCTTCGTCAAGCTTTTCACCGTATTCAGGAAATGCCTGAGTCATACATCCTGTGAGCACAACTATGCTTTCGGGGTGCTGTTTTTTAAATCTGCGTACTGCCTGACGGGTTTTGCGGTCACTTTCAGCGGTGACGGTGCAGGAATTTATAATATAAACATCCGCTTCATCCGAATGGTCGGTGATAATAAAACCGTGCCTTTCGAGATTCTGCGCCATAGCCTGGGATTCGTATTGATTAACCTTACATCCGAGAGTATAAAAAGCGGCTTTCATTGGCTTCTCCTTTTTTCTAAACTGTTCACATTATATCAAAAAAATTTGTGATAATCAATCATATTTATTTCATATATTCTTTTGAAGGGAGAGATAATATGAATTTATTCCGTAAATACTTTCTGACGGCGATGCTTTCCGTTGCAATTATTGTAAATCTCTGCGTTTTTTCTTATGCCGATGACTCTGCGCCGCCCGTTGAAATCAAAGCCAAATCCGCTGTGCTGATGGATGTGTCAACAGGTAAAGTACTTATGAAGCTCAACGAAAACGAGAAAGTCTATCCTGCATCTGTAACAAAAATTATGCCTCTTCTGCTGATTACGGAGGCAATCGATGACGGAAAAATCGCACTCAGCGACGTTGTTACCGTTTCGGAAAGTGCCGCATCAAAGGGCGGCTCGCAAATCTGGCTGAAAGAGGGCGAACAGATGACGGTAGATGACCTGCTCAAGGCTACCGCCGTTTACAGCGCAAACGATGCCTGCACCGCACTCGGAGAATACATTGCGGGAAGCGATGAAGCATTTGTGAAAATGCTCAACGAGCGTGCCGCGGAGCTTGGAATGAAAAACACGCATTTTGAAAACTGCACGGGTCTTGACGACACAACCGAAAATCATCTAACTACAGCGCTCGACGTTGCAACAATGTCAAGAGAGCTTCTTAAGCACGAATTAATCACAAACTACACAACAATCTGGATGGATTCGCTCCGTGAAGGGCAGACCGAGCTTGTCAACACAAATAAGCTTGTGCGTTTCTACGAGGGCACAACGGGTCTCAAAACGGGCACTACTTCCAAGGCAGGTTGCTGTGTTTCCGCAAGTGCGCTTCGTGACGGCACTCATCTTATCGCGGTTGTTATGGGAAGTGACAACAGCAGCGACCGTTTTGAAACTGCAAAAGCAATGCTTAACTGGGGCTTTGCAAATTATTCAACCGTCACGCCCGAGATAGACACCTCTCTTATTCCCGATGTCGGGGTTATCAACGGCGTTGTTGAATCGCTTAAACCGAAGGTTCCGAATCCCGGGTCATTTCTTATTGAAAAAGGCAGAGAAGCTGAAATTACGCAGACAATTGATGTTGCAGTTGATGTTGCCGCGCCGGTTGAGCAGGGTCAGATACTCGGTACGGTTACATTCCGACTTGGCGATGAAGTTCTCGGTGAATATAACATAACAGCACCCGATAAAATCGAGCCTTTGACTTTCGGAATTGTTTTTATGAGAATCATCTCATCCTTCGCAAAATAAACCGAACCCCTCGGTTAAACCGAGGGGTTCAATTTATTCAAGGAATCAGTCTTCCTTTTTTCTTCTTGTGATTACATATGCTGCAGCTGCTGCGCCTGAGATAACTGCAAATGCTGCCACACCTGCAACCGAACCGGTATCGGGAATCACAACGTCAACATCTGCGCCAACGTCTTCCCAAGTTGCTTCAAAGACGAGGTCTGTGTTGCCCATCTTATCGGGAACTTCGGGATTCCAGCCTGCAAATTCTGCGCCGTCCTTAGCGGGATCTGCAGGAACGGGAATCTTTGTTCCTTCAACAACCTTGTAAACCTTATAAACTTCACCGTCAACCATAAATGTTACGGTATGAGTGTGCTTGATAAAGTGAGCTGCACCGATGATAACAATGATGCCGCCAACGATTGAAATGCCGGTGATGAGTGCTGCGTTAGCGCCGATTACGGAACCGATAACAACGCCTGAAACAACTGTTCCGCCGATTACAAGACCGACAAATGTCTTGTCGATTTCCCACTGAGCTTCAAATTCAACGTTTTCGCCGGGCATTGTTGCGGGAACTTCAGGCTCCCAGCCAACGAATACGAAGCCGAACTTTGTGGGTGCTGCGGGTACGGGAATCTTGTCGCCTTCTTCAAGAACGTAGAGAGCGTAAGTCTTACCGTCAACAATGTATCTTGCGGAGAACTCTTCACCTGCTACGGGAGCCTTAACCCACTTAGCTGTGTAAGTAAGGTCCTTAGCGGGCATTGTTGAAACAACTGCGGGTTCCCAACCTGCGAAGAGATAGCCTTCCTTGGTGGGATCTTCGGGAACGGGAACTTCTGATGCAAACTTAACATCAGTATATTCCTCGTAAACATTACCTGCTTCAATGAGGTATGTTACCTTATAGCTGTTGATTTCAAGGTTTGCGTATGCATCGATGTCTTCATCGCCCATTGTTTCGGGAAGAGGATTGCCGTCCTTATCAGTCCAGCCGTTGAATGTAAATCCTTCAACCTCAACTTCGGGATGAACAAGTGCGTCGCCTTCCTTAAAGGTCTTTGTTGTGTAAGCTTCTGCAACACCGTCTTCACCCTTGACAAGGAAGTAGTTAACCTTGTGTGATTCGGGTTCGGGAATTACTTCCTTCCAGGTTGCCTTTACTGTGAGGTCTGAAGCGGGCATCTTGCCGTCTTCGGGGATGCCTTCCCAACCTGTGAACTCATAGCCGTCTCTTGTGGGAGTGGGAAGTTCGCCGATTGCTTCGCCTTCAGCAAGTTCTTTTTCAACTGAAGTGCTGCCGTCTGCGAAAGCACCGCCGTTTGCATCTGCTACGAAATCAAATGTTTCAACGCCGGGTACTGCTTCCCAGATCGCCTTAACTGTAACATTATTTGCAGGCATCTTCTTGGGAAGTGCAGGCTCCCAACCCTTGAATGTGAAGCCTTCTCTTGTGGGAGCTGCGGGCTCGGTAACATCTGCATTATATTCATATGTTGCAGAGGGAACGTTGCTGCCGCCGTTTGAATCAAATGTAATTGTGTATTCGTTAATCTTCCAGTCTGCTACTGCATCAATGGGACCGTCGGGCATTGTGTCGGGAATGGGATCGCCATTCTCATCAACCCAGCCATTGAATGTGTAGCCTTCCTTCTGAGGAGCATCGGGAAGAATATCATCAAGGTCTGTGCCGTATTCAACGCCGTCCTTAATGAACTGTGCCGAACCGTCCTCGAATTCACCACCGTTAGCATCAAGAACTACGTCGTTCTTGTTGATTGACCAGTGACCGGTAACGATTGCATTGCTTTCGGGCATTGTGAATGATGTTACGATTGAACCGTCATAATACCAGCCGTCGAATGTGTAACCTGTAGCTGAGGGAACAGCTTCAACAGTTACGGTTTCGCCTGCCTTGACATTAACGGGAGTAGGAATTGTTGCACCTGCGGGTGCGTTGCCGTCATATGTGTAAATAACGGTATAAATCTTTTCGTCAACAAGTTCCTTGGTCCATACACCTTCAAGAGTAACATCTGCTGAAGGCATTGTGAAGGTTGTAACGATTGTGCCGTTATAGTACCAACCGCTGAATGTGTAACCATCAAGGGTGGGAACTGAAGCAACTGTCACTGTTTCGCCTTCTGTTACCTTTGTTGCTGCAGGAAGTGCGGGTGCATTTTCGGGAATTTCTTCGCCGATATATGCATAATCGAGGTTATAATCCACGGGAACGATTTCTTCCCAGATTGCTGTAAGCTCTGCATTGCCTTCGGGCATTGTGAATGCATCGCCGATTTCGTATTTATTGCCGTCCTCATCCTGCCAGCATACAAATTCATAGCCTGTACGCTCAGTCTTGGGAAGGTTGATTACTGCGCCGGGAAGGAGAGTCTTATCAGCAACTGCCGAACCGCCGTCTGTGTTGAATGAAAGTGTGTATGCTGTAGGCTCAACTGCAATTGCTTCATAAATTGCATAAAGAGTTGTTGCCTCGTCAGGCATACGGAAGTTGAAGTTTGCGGGATATGAAGCGCCGCTGCCGTCAGCCTGTGTATTCCAACCCTTGAACTCGTAGCCTTCAACATCGCCAAGGTCTGCAAGCTTATAAGCTTCGCCTGCCTTGAGTTCCTTTGCAACGGGAAGTGCAGGTGCGTTTGCAGGTGCATCGTCGCCGTATGCAAAGCTGAGTGCGTATTTAACAGCTTCGGTTGTTGTGGGTTCTGTGCTGGGTTCGGGGATTGTTGTAATCTCTTCCCACTGTGCGGTGAGAGTTACATCGCCTCTTACTTCATATTCTACACCTGCAGGATATCTGATGCCCTTTGCATCGTACCAACCGTCAAACTTATAGCCATCCTTTGAGGGAAGAGCGGGAAGTTTGATTGTACTACCTGCCTGTGCTTTCATATCTTCGGGAAGTGTTACGCCTTCGATTGAATCATCTACAAGCGCAAACTTAACTGTGTATGTTGCGGGGATTGTGGGTTCTGTAGTGGGTGCAGTGGTGGGTTCGCCATCCTTTGACCACTTAGCAGTGAAGGTCATATCTCCCTTTACTACATACATATAGTTTGCGGGATACTTGACACCGCTTTCATCATACCAGTAATCAAATGTATAGCCTTCGAGTGCAAGTGCGGGAAGCATATAGGCATCGCCTGACTTGACATCTACGGAGTCAAGCTCTGTTGCACCTTCGGGTGCGCCGCCTGCATATTCAAAGCTGATGGTATAAGTGGGAGCTGTTGTGGGAGCAGCGGTTGTGATTTCGCGATCCCATTTTGCTTCGAGTTCTACATCCCAATCGGGCATTGTGTAAACTGTACCTGCAGGATAAGTGTCTGTTCCGTCTGACCAACCTCTGAGAACAAATCCGTCCTTGGTTGATGCGGGAAGTCTGTATTCTGCGCCGGCTTCAAGTGAAACATCTTCTACTTCACTACCGCCGTTTTCGTTGAATGTAAGACCGTATTCAACAATTTGTGCCCAAGAAGCAACAAGCTCTGCATCTGATTCAGGCATTGTGAATGTTTCGCCGGGAGCGTATGTTGCGCCGTCGAATGTCCAGCCTGTGAATCTGTAGCCTTCGAGTGAGGGAAGAGCCTTGACTGTTGTTTCTTCGCCTGCGATAAGCTCTACCGATGCGGGAAGCTCGGGAAGTCCTGCTTCTTCAACATCGTATACATAGCTGAGTGTGAAGATTTCGTTGAAAATGGGTTCAAGAACAAGGTCGCTTGCGGGCATCTTGCCGTCTGCGGGCATATTGTTCCAACCGCCGAATCTGTAATCATCCTTTTCAGGATTTGCCTTTGTGAGAGCGGGAACTGATTCGCCTTCAGCTGCACTGCTTGTATCATACTCATTGCCGGCGGCATCAAGATATGTTACAGTGTAAAGCTTTGTGAAGTCTGCTGTAAGAGTTACATCTTCAGCAGGCATTGTGAATATTTCGCCGGGCTTGTAAAGGTTGCCTTCAGCATCCTTCCAGCCGTTGAATCTGTATCCGTCTTTGCTGAGTGTGGGAACAATGTAATCCTTGCCTTCGGGAAGTTTGGGGTCAACCGCGATGGGAGTACCGCCGTCTTCTTCAAAGGTAATAGTATAAGTGATTTCTTCCCAGATTGCCTTGTATGTTTCATCCGAATCAAGGCCGATTTCTGTGCCGGGAGCGAATTCATTGCCTTCGCTGTCTACCCAGCCGATGAGCTTGAAGCCTTCCTTGGAAATGTCGTCTTCTGCAGGAAGAACAACCTTTGAACCGTGGTAGCCTTCAACAGTTGCATCGTTATCGTCAGCAAATGTGCCGCCCATACCGTCAAATGTTGCCGTTCTTACTGCAAGCTTGAAATATGCAACAAGGTTATTGTCGCCGTCAGCTGCAAGAGTTATCTTGAGAACGTTGTTTGCATTTTCAGCATCGGGAACTACGCTGTTGTTGTTGATAAGAGTTGTGTAAGGAATTCTGATATCAGCTGTTGAAGCTGCATTGTCTGTGATTTCAACAACCTTACCTGCCTCACCGGTCTTATTGATTACAGCACCTGCGATGAATTCGGTTGTGCCGTCTGCTTTGAGAATTTCAATCATCGGTGTGATTGTATAAGCAATGTCGCCGGGGAGAACTGCTTCCCACTGTGCATAGAAATCCATATCCTTTGCAGGCATTGCTTCGGGAATTGAGGGAAGCCAGGTGTAATTATAATCGCCGTCATTTCTTACGGGCACGGGAGGAACAATTGCCTCGCCTGCTTCGAAAGTAACTTCGATTTTATCTACTGTTTTGCCGTCTTTATCTGTGAAGGTACCGCCGTTTGCATAGAAGGTTGCGGTGTAAGTGGGTGTTACCACATCTTCCCAGATTGCCTTGAGATTAAGGCTGCTGTCGGGCATTGTTACTGTCTGAAGCTCACCGGGAGCATAAACAATCTTTTCTGTTGCATCGTTTGCATCTGCCCAGCCCTTGAATGTCTTTTCATCTGTGGGCCATTCGGGGTCTGCGGGAACGATTGCGGAAAGGTCTGAACCGAAATCGATTTCATCCTTTGCAAAGATATCTTCGCCGTTTTCGAATGCACCGCCGTTTGCATCAAGAGTTACAACGTGCTTATTAACAGTCCACTGTGCCTCAAGTGTTACATCGCCTGCGGGCATTACAAATACCAACGGAGCCTCTGCGTCTGCAGGATTGTTATAAACCTTACCGTCTGCGCTGCTCATCCAGCCTGCGAATGTATGGCCTTCCTTCTGAACTGCAAGTCCGTCACGGACGTTTACTGTTTCGTCAGTCTTAACCTTTTCAATTTCGCCTGCAAGGATGTCGCCGTTTTTATATATTACATTATAAGATATAGCGTTCCAAGTTGCTGTGTAGTCTGCGCTTTCTGCAGGAAGCTTTTCGGGAAGATCGATATGGTTGCCTTCTTCATCAACCCAACCGCCGAATGTATAGCCGGGCTTTTCGGGGTCAGCAGGTTTGTTGTATTCTTCATCAAACTTACCTGTGATGGGACCGATTGCGTCAACGCCTTCACCGGGGTTGAATGTAAGAGTAACTTCGTTGGGAGCGAATATTGCATAGAAGGTCTTGCCTTCTGTGCTGTCCATTACGCCGAGTTCTTCCGCTGCATCAGCTTCGGGGTCTGTTGACCAGCCGAGGAACTGATGACCGTACTTCTCGGGTTCTTTTGAAGGAGCAACGATTTCTTCGCCGTAGGTTGTTGCGCTTGTTGCATAGGGCTCTGTGTCAGCTGCATCCTCATAGAAATATGCATTATAAATGTTTGCATCATCGCTTACGGGTTCGAACTCTGTATTGCCCGTAATCACGTAGGGGAACGAAACAGGGTCACCGCCCTTGAGCTGCCATACAAGCTCGGTGTAGCCTTCGGGAATATCAACTGCTTCGTATTCGTAGCCGTACCAAAGACCGTCTTCGTAGTGAATGACTTCACCCTTGCTGTTATAGAAGGTTACCGAATAAGTTTCTTCGTCAGTGTCGCCGTAGGCGTTATACATAGCGTTGAAGCTCATATTACCGCTTGCTGTTGAAGGAATGTCAACATCCCAGTCAACAAATTCATATCCGGGCATTGTGGGAGCTTCGGGTATTATTGTTGATTCGCCGAACTTATAAACAAACCTCATTGTTCTCTCGCCGTTGGAGAAGGTTGCGCCTTCGCCTGCGTCGAAGAGATAAACAATCTGGATGTATGCAGTAGCCTCGATGTCGTGTGCAGGCATCTTTTCAGGCATTATTGCAATGGGGTTACCTTCACCGTCGGTTATCGTGAGTGTGAATTCACTTGTGGGAAGTGCATCAAACTCGGGAATATTCTGCTCGAAATAAACAAGCTCTGTTTCTTCGTGTGAACCGCTGATGTCTTCATATTTATAAGTTAATTTATATTGATTTCTTGCGTAATAAGCTTTAAGCACGGAGGGATTTTCGGGATCGGATTCCACGATAATGCTTTCTGAACTCTTATCTGTATCAAGAGTGAAACCTTCTCTTGCAACAGCCTGAAGAGGAACTAAAGAACCTGCTTCTGCGTAGAATGAGTCAGTCTGTGTTGCTTCTGCGGGATAGTTGCCGTTTACATCCATCAGATATGTTTCAACCTGATATTCTGCACGACCGCTGTTATCCCAAAGAGCATAAAGGGTGTAACCCTCGTGTTCAAACTTTGTGTTGGGCTCGTCCACTGTAAGACTTTCGAGAATCTTTGTTGTTACATTGAAACCGTAGCCCTGAAGTGTTGTTGCATCCTTGCTCTTGAGGTCGAGCGCAGCAACCATTTCTTCAGTAAGAGCATCTCCCGCTTTTGCATCGGGGAATTCTTCCTTATCGAGGAAACCGATGTTGTTGGAGTTGAGCTTCCAGCCGAGAGCTGCGATATCTGCATCGCTCATTTTGCTGAAATCGATTGCTTTGAGAATATCTTCGGAAATAAGAGCACCCTTGGAAGTTTTGATTTTCGACCAGCCAAGGAGCTTGAAACCTGCTCTCGAAACATCCTTTTCTTTCTCATTAACAG
Source organism: Acutalibacteraceae bacterium (assembly GCA_045535475.1). Lineage (GTDB taxonomy): Bacteria > Bacillota > Clostridia > Oscillospirales > Acutalibacteraceae > CAG-177. The sequence goes on from JAZSLR010000010.1 coordinate 41,128, forward strand.
CACTTTCGATTGAATCTCCGATGATACCCCTGATTTCAGCAGTTGTTGCATCGTCTGCAAATTCGCCGCCGTTTGCATCAAGAAGAACTTCACCGGTGGTTGTAATCCAACCTATGTTGCTGATAAAGTTTTCGTCAGAAACTTCCCATGATGAACCCATCGGTAACAAGCCGAAATAAGGAGTTCCGCCGTATTCGCCCTTCTGAACATTAACTGCAGGTGTCTGTGCACCGGCGTTGTATGATTCTATAGTACCCCTAAGGTTTGAGGGGATTTCTGCCTCGCCTATGTTATCAATGGTGTTTGTTGCGCCATTGTTTTTAACGGTGAAATAGAATTCATCATACCAGTTGTCATTTTCATGGGTGAGAACAACCGTTTGGGGGAATGAACTCGGTTCGAAAGAAACGTTGCTGTAGATAAGATCTTTGCCTTCAAAATCATCTGCCGAAATGAAGCCCTCTGAAATGAGGAAGCTGAACGGAGTATAATCTGCAGGCTCAGGTCTGTATGTTTTCTTTGAAGTAAGTCTGCCCTGCTGCTGAACACCGCCCTTTGCAATTGCAACATAGCTCTTCTGGTCAGTAGCCGAAGATGTTACACCGGAAACATTCTGGGGGAAACTTGTGGGAGTTTCAAGCTTGCTGACATCGTCTGATGCTTTGATTGCCTCAAAGAAGTCCGAGTCAAAAACAAGCGATGAGGTGATACCGTGAGTGGCATAGTTTGTTGAAAGATAAACTCTTGCCTTTACATATTCACCGGGGGCAGCAGTATTTGTCTCAACCCATTTTGCAGGGAGCTCATTGCCCTCTGAGTCTGTTTTACCGCGGTTTTCGTTTCTGAAAAACTTAACGGTAAATGTTACGGATTCATCACCCGCGTCGGGCTCTCCGAAAGCCGCAGCAGAAGCCGCAACCGACATTGAGCTGAAAATCATTACCAATGCAAGAAGCATAGCCAATGATTTCTTCAAGTGTTTCATAAGCATTTTCCTCCTTAATGCTTGAAAGCCGACAAGCGACACTTTCATATAATACAAGTTATTTTAACATACTAAGAATTTATTTTCAATAGCTTTTTAATAATATTTATATATAAATAATAAGGAAATTTTTATACAACTCCGACAAATCGACCTAAACATCGTTTTATTCTGCTGTTTCGGTATCGATAACCTTTGCTGCACGGATTTTTGCAAGCTCGTACATCATCGTTTCTCTTGTCTTTCCGTGAACATTGAAGAAAAGAAGCGTTACGCCCTTCATAAATCTGCCGACTGCGGGAGCAAGAGCGAAAACTGCCCATAATCCTCTGAGCATTACGGGATCAGTCTGAGGAATAACCTTTCCCGTAACATCGAGAAGAGGTTCAAAATGGATTGCATCGATTATAACACCGCTGAGAATATTTGCAACTGCCGTTGAAACAAGTGTCATATAACCCATTGCAGCAGTGATTGTTGCTTCGTTACGCACACCCGATTTCCACTCAACGTAATCATAGAGGTCACCGTTAAGAGCAGTGCTGCAATATCTCTGGATACTGTTGACCGAGCCGCAGCAAGTGAGTGCAAAAACTATCCAGATAAAGTTTAATATCAAATGGTCCTCGCCGAAAGGCTTGTAACCGACAATCCACATAATAAAATAGCAGAGACCGCAGAACATATAGCTTGCCGCAGCAAGGTTTCTGAGCCCGAATTTCTTTGTGAGCTTCGGTGCAAGAGGAAGCACGAAATAGCTGGGAAGACCTGTGAAAAGTCCTGAAACGGAGCTGAGTGAAAGCTTGCCCATACAGTTTATCCAGAAGAAGTTCTGAACCTTTTCACCGGTGCTCTTGCCGACCGCAAAGAAATTCTTGATGATAAGAACCCACATCGGTCTGCAGGTGCCGACGGTTTTAAACGTTTCGATAAGACCCATATGCTTCATTTCTTCTCTTGAAGCAAGCGGCATTCTTTCCCTCAATGCAAAGAAACCGTATGTTCTAAATATAAGAACACAGCCGATAAAGAATGTTGCACCGCCGATATAAACATAGCGCGTCGGAACATTCAGAAAGTCAACGAAAAGCGGAAACAGCGACGGCAGCCAGACGCCCGCCAGATCGGCATAGGCATCTGTTGCAATAAGTCTGTTGCGCTCGGAAACGTTGGGTGTGATGTTATAAAGAATCGTCTGATAACTCGTATTGTAGAACGAGTTTGCGATTGAACCTATGTAGTTAAACAAGAAAAACCACACAAGAAGTGCCGGCTGGCTCATTCCGTCGGGCAGAATCCACTGAGTGAATGAAGAGAAAAACCAGAAAGGAAGAGTCAGCAGAAGATATGGACGGACTCGTCCCCAGCGCGTTCTTGTTCTGTCGATTATAAGACCCGAAATAGCATTGTCAACCGCGTCAAGAATGCCGCTGATCGTGCTGGCGGTAGTCCACGTTTTTGCGGAGATACCCAGGAATGTTGTTGCAAAATAAAAAGATTCTTTGTTTGTGAATGAATTCCAGTTTGTGTCGCCGAATCCCGAAAGAATATATGCGACATAGTGTTTGGGGCTGAGATAGCGTTTGTTCTGTTGGTCAAGATGTCTTTGAACCTTTTCCGAATCAACAGATTGTTCTGCAACAACGTTTGTTTTCTCGGCCAAAAATATTCACCTTCCTTATAAAATGAGCATAAGTTTCGATAATACTCCATATTAATCCTATTATAACGAACATTCTATAATATCGGCAAAAAAAAATCAAGCTTATTTAAGAAAAATCCTAAACAAGCTTGATTTAAAAATCCTTTATAATTTTATTTTTTCGCTAAGAAGCGGCTTTTCGCTGATTGTTTTCCAGAAACTTCCTGCATAAATTTCAACCTGATAAGTCTCGTTTTTATTCAGTTCATCAAAGGAAACACTCAGTTTTTCGGGCATTTCATAGAAGTAATATTCACTCCAGAGCGTTGTGTTACGGACCGTTACACCATCGCTGTTTTTGACAATAACATTATAGTCGTTAACATAAACATCTTCTGTTTCAGCCTGGTCAAAAGTAACCCTGAAGCCGTCTTCGGTAACGTCCGAAATAACCGCCTTTGCGCTCTCTTCAAAGTAGGGTGCAACGGTTGTTTTGTAGCGTGCATCGGTATAAAGGAACGACTTGACATCCCATGCAGCATCAATTTTCCAGGTCATCGGGAAGAAGTTGGATGTAATAAGGTCATAGGGATAAACCCTGACTCTCATATCAGCATCAGCCTCAACAAAAAGCATCTGGGCTGCCTTCTCTTTTCCGGGGGGAATCGTACTGCAGTACTTATCAAATTCATCAAGCTCAAAGTAGCTGAGAGTGCCCGTTCCGAGTGACGTAAAGTGTCTCTGATGAATGGAGCGGGGATCATTGATGGGAGCGTGTGAATGACCCGAGAAATTGATTATCTGCGGATAGTTCATAAGAATGTCGGTCAGTTCATCCTCGCCCCAGTTTGCGCTGCCGTAAACGGTACCCATAATATGGGGATGCTGGAAAAAGAAAATCGGCTTTCTGGGGTCATCTGCAGCTGCTTTTTTAAGCTCAGTCTTAACCCAAGCTCTTTTTGCGTCATCAAAGTGACAGCCGTTGGTTGTTGTTACGCTGATGAAATGATATCCGTTGATAACTCTGTGGGTATCGGGGTCCTGGGCATAAATTTCCTTGAATTTTTCGTGCGCCGCAGGCTCTCCTTCACCGTGAAATTCGTGGCTTGCCATCGAGAGATTAACCGCTGTTTCCGGCTTAAGATATGTGTCAAGAGTATCCTTGAATGCAAGCATCTGAGCTCTTGAACCGCTTGTTGCAAAGTCACCGACCACATAAAGAGCATCCAGTTTTGAATACTCCTCTTTTTCGCTGAGTTCATATGCTGTTTTAAGTGCAAGTTCCATTCTTTCGCGCTCAACCGAATGTTCGTCTCTGTAATGAACGTCACTGACAACCATAAATCTCAGCACGGGCTTGAAATTACTGTCGAAAGCCATATAATACCCCTTTCAATGTTTTACGGGGCTGCATAAACAGCCCCGTTTAAATTACTTTAATTGGATTAACCGAATAATGAGATAAGCCAAGTGAAGAGTGTGGGCATTGCCGAAGCAATACCGGGAATGATATCTTCGATGATGCCGACGAAATTAACTTCATCGATCCATTCAACAAAGTTGCCCCAGAATTTTGTGAAATACTCACTAATCTGAGCGAAGAAATCCTTTTCTTCTTCTTTGTTATCGTTGTTTTCAACAGTCACTGCTTCAACGTTGATTTTGTAAATCTCTGTTGTAAGAGTGCTGCCTTTTTCAATCTGGATGTAATAGTTTCTGTCTGTTGCGAGAGCTTCGGTGGTGATAACAACGGGCTTGTCTGCCTTGATTTCAACCTTCTCTGCTTTTGCAACAATGCTTTGGTTCTTGCCTTCTCTGAGAGTTACATTCCAGGAACCGGTCTTGGGAGAATTTGCATCAGCAAGGTTCAAGGAAATCTTATAGCCTGCGTTATCCTTTGCTGCATTGAAGCTGTAGAAATCAACGTCATCGCTCTGTGCGATTGTGCCGCGGAGAGGCTTGCCGACTGCGATAGTATTGTAAAGACCTGCCTCGTTGTTGTATTCCTTTTCTGCATCCGAAACAGCCTGATAGAACACTCTTGTTCTGTAGCCGCCGGTCTTACCGTTGAGACCTTCAACCTTGAGCATATATTCTTTGCCGTAAACGCCGATAGCAACGCTCATTACAGAATCCTGGTTTTTGTCAATTGAAACAGAAGCAACCTCTTCTTCAAGAAGAACGCCGTTCTTACCCTCATAATGAGTATAAAGAGTTGCCTTGAAATCTGCGGGAATGTTGCCGTTGTAGAGATAAAGATAGATTACGCCGTCCTTTGCGGGAGCAACTCTGTAAAAGTCAGCATCCTTGCCGGTTGACGAAATTGTGCCGTAATATGACTTTGATGAGCCGCTTGTTGAAAGCTCAAGATTTGTTGCTGTTGCTGCCTGATCGTTGGGTTCTTTCTCTGTGAGAGCATTCTTATCGAAGCTTGCGATAATTGAATACTCAAGAGTGTCGCTGTGAATCGAAGCCATTTCTACCTTAACAAAGTATGTAGCTTTTGCACTGATTGCAAAAGAAGGCGAAACTGTTTCTTTTTCTGCGCCTGTTGATCTGAATGATGCAACTTCTTTCTTTGCAGCATCATAAACAGTAATCTGGAAATAAGCGATATTCTGGCTTGCGTCAACAATCTCATCGTGAGCGAGTGTTATGGTTGCAAGACCCTCTGCATCCGATGTGAATGAGAAATAGTCCTTATCGTCTGCTGTGCCGAGAACGCCCTTGATTTTTGTTGCAAAGCCGAAAGCTGTTGCGGTTTCAAATGTTGCGTTGGATTCTTTTTCTACTGCGACAGCATCTGCAGCTGCGGCATTGCCTGTTACGGCAAAGCTCATAAGCATAGCAAATGCCATAAGAAGTGCAAGAATTGATTTTGCTTTTTTCATCTTTCTGTCCTCCTGAGATTTATCAAAAATTGATATGAGCATTTTAACACACTTTTTTATGATTGTCAAACCGAATAATCTGCCATTTTCTTAATTTTCGGTTAACAAAGTGTTAATTATACTTACATTTTTCTGCCGAATTACGCAGATTTTGTATTTGCCAATCCTCTTAAACCCCATATGTGCAGATTGCGTTTGCCGTAAATTTTTCGAATATTTTTCAAAAAAATATCCGGGACACTAAATCGTGTCCCGGAATATTGGCAAATTAATACATTCCGCCGCCCTGCGCTGCCATTGCAGCTGCCTGTGCAGCATCTGCTGCGGGGTCGGGCTTATCGGTAACAAGGCTCTCTGTTGTAAGAACCATTGAAGCAACCGATGAAGCGTTCTGGAGTGCCGAACGGGTAACCTTTGTGGGGTCAAGGATACCTGCGGAAGCCATATCGCAGTAAACGTCCTTTGCAAAGTCGTAGCCGTAGCCTACCTTGCCGCTTTCGTGGATAGCATTGATGATGATTGAGCCTTCAAGACCTGCGTTGGCAGCAATCTGGCGTACGGGCTCTTCAAGTGCCTTGAGAACAATCTTGATGCCGGTCTTTTCGTCAACATCGTCTGTTGTGTCGAGGAGAGCCTTAACGGTGCTTACAGCATTGAGAAGTGCAACGCCACCGCCTGCAACGCAGCCTTCTTCAACGGCTGCCTTTGTTGCTGCAAGAGCATCTTCAATGCGAAGCTTCTTTTCCTTCATTTCGGTTTCTGTTGCTGCACCGACCTTGATAACGGCAACACCGCCCGAAAGCTTTGCAAGTCTTTCCTGAAGCTTTTCTCTGTCGAAATCCGATGTTGTATTTTCTATCTGGAGCTTGATCTGTGCAACTCTTGATGCGATATCTTCCTTGTCGCCTGCACCGTCAACAATGATTGTATTTTCCTTCGAAACCTTGACCTGGCGTGCTCTGCCGAGCTGTGAAAGCTGAGTATCCTTGAGCTCAAGACCGAGGTCTGATGTGATAACCTCGCCGCCGGTAAGGATAGCGATATCCTGGAGCATTTCCTTTCTTCTGTCGCCGAAGCCGGGGGCCTTTACGCATACGCAGGTAAACACACCGCGGAGCTTGTTGACAAGGATTGTTGAAAGAGCTTCGCCCTCAACATCCTCAGCAACGATGATAAGCTTGCCGCCTGCGTGCATAATCTGCTCAAGAAGAGGAAGAAGGTCCTGAATACTTGAAATTTTCTTGTCTGTGATAAGAATGAGAGCATCGTCAATAACAGCTTCCATCTTGTCGGTATCTGTTACCATATAGGGTGAAATGTAGCCTCTGTCAAACTGCATACCCTCAACAACTTCGGATTCGGTAACGGCAATCTTTGATTCCTCAACGGTGATAACGCCGTCAGCAGTAACCTTCTCCATTGCATCCGCAATGAACTTGCCCACTTCTTCATCAGCGGATGAAATTGTTGCAATTCTTGCAGTATCATCCGAGCTTGAAACGGGCTTTGAGTTCTTTTTAACAGCTTCAACAGCAGCCTCAACAGCCTTTGCCATACCCTTCTTGACTACCATAGGATTTGCGCCTGCGGTAACATTCTTCATACCCTCTCTGATAAGAGCCTGAGCGAGAAGAGTAGCGGTTGTTGTGCCGTCGCCTGCAACGTCATTTGTCTTTGTTGAAACTTCCTTTACAAGCTGTGCGCCCATATTCTCAAACGGGTCCTCAAGCTCGATTTCCTTTGCGATTGTCACGCCGTCATTTGTGATTAGGGGTGCGCCGTATTTCTTATCAAGAACAACGTTTCTGCCCTTGGGGCCGAGTGTGATTTTAACTGTATTTGCAAGCTTATCAACGCCTGCCTGAAGAGCCTTGCGGGCTTCTTCACCGTAAATAATCTGCTTTGCCATAATTGAATCCTCCTATAAATTTCTTTGAATTATTCTACGATTGCAAGAATATCGCTCTGTTTGACGATTGTGTATTCTTCCTTGTTGAGTTTGACTTCTGTGCCCGAATATTTGCTTGTGATAACCTTGTCGCCAACCTTGACATACATTTCAACATTGTTGCCGTCAATCATTCCGCCGGGGCCGACTGCAACAACCTCTGCAATCTGGGGCTTCTCCTGAGCAGATGCTGCAAGGATAATTCCGCTGCTTGTTGTTTCTTCAACCTCAACAAGCTTTACCACTACTCTGTCTGCAAGCGGTTTAATAGTCATATTTATTTACCTCCGATAAATTATTTGTCATATTTTAGCACTCTTGCCTCCTGAGTGCTAATTTGTATTTTAGCCTCTTATTTAAGAAAAATCAAGTCTTTTTTCCAAAATTTACAATATTGTAATAATTGACCGGAATATCAACGCATACTTTTTTACAATAGTGTTACAAAATTCTGTATTTATTGACTTCAGTATGATAAGTTGCTATATTAAATATATAATAAATTTATCTGGTTTTTCATAAACGAGGTGCTTTATGGAGAAAATCAAAAAATTTCTTATTTCCGACTGGTTTACGGTTATTCTTCTTGTTGCCGCAGTCGGTGTTGTTTTCAGCGGAAACGAAATCATCGGCACGGTTGTTTTTGTGCTGATTTTCGGCGTCACAATGGCATTGACAAACGACTGGATGCCCTTGCTGCAAATCATTATGTTCACAACCTGCTTTGCAATACGGTGCAAAAATTCTTTCCAGACTTTTCTCGGATACTGGTGGGTCGTGCCGATTATGGTTGTGCTGATTATTTGCCATTTTGTGCGCTTTAAAGCCCGTTTTGCAAAGGGTATGTGCTTCAAAGGCATTCTCGCAACATCCGTCGCGGTCACTCTCGGCGGTGTCGGCATAATTTCCGCCAAAGAATATTTTTCATACACTTCACTCTTTTATATTTTTATGCTTGGCTTCGGTATGCTTATCATTTATTCGTATATGAGCGCAAGCCTCGAAGCAAAGGATTCCTATTCATACGCTGAAAAATTCTCAAAAATGATGGTCTGCGTTATTTGTCTGCTTGCCGTCTGCCTTTTTGAAGAATATTTCAGCAATCGCCATCTTCTTGTTGACGGATTCGAGATTCTGCCCTTCCAGTGGCGCAACAACGCTGCAACAATGCTTATGCTTGCAATGCCGTTTGCATTTTATCTTTCCGCAAAGGATTTCGGACTTTTCTTCATCGGCATTCTCGACTATGTTCTCATTCTTTTTACGGGTTCAAGAGGCGGGATGCTCTTCGGTATGCTTGAACTTATAATCTGCATTGTTGTTATGTTTATTCTCGACAAGAGGCACAGGCCTGCAATTGCCGCAATTGTCGGCGTATCGCTTGTCGTCACCGCTCTTACATATGAGGTCTGGATTGATACGCTCAGTTACACCCTGCAGCGTCTTGTTGACCCGAATGAAAACTCAATCAGGCTTCAGCTTATTCCCAGAGGAATCGAGGATTTCAAATCAAATCCGATTTTCGGCAGAGGTATCGGCTATATGGGCAACAGAGATGTCCATAAGAGTGCGGATTTCGCACTTTGCTGGTATCATTGCTCGCCCGTTCAGGTCATCGGAAGCTTCGGAATCTGCGGAATCGCCGCCTACGGATATCTTATTTATCTTAGAATCAAAACATTACTCAAAAACTTTACATTCTTTAATATCATTATGTTTCTTTCATATATCGGACTCGAGCTTATGTCGCTCGTAAATCCTGGTATTTTCGCACCGTTCCCCTATCTTTTCTTTATAACTCTCTACTTTGTAATGATGGAAAAGAGCAACAATGCCAAGGACAGAAAGGTTCTTCCTCGGATTATGAAAGGTGAAAAGAAATGAACGTACTTTCAATAGGCAACAGTTTTTCAACTAATGCCCATAAATTCCTGCCGCATATGGCAAAGGCTGCAGGCAAAGAGCTTTTGCTCTGCAATCTTTTTATCGGAGGCTGTTCGCTTGAACAGCATTGGAACAACTGGAGAGAAGAAAAGACCGCATATGATTATGAGGTTTATCTTCCGCACGAAACGGAGCTTTCACGTGCTCCCGAGGTTGCGCTTCACGAAGCGGTTGAGGATGAAGAGTGGGACATCATCACCATTCAGCAATGCAGTCATTTGAGCGGTATTCCCGAAAGCTATTCGCCGTATCTTTCCGAGCTTGCCGAATATTGCAGAATGGTTCAGCCGAAGGCAAAAATAATGCTTCATCAGACCTGGGCATATGAAGCCGACACCAATCATCCCGGTTTTTCAAGCTACGGCAGAAATCAGCAGGAAATGTATAAGGCGCTCACTGAAGCTTATGCAAATGCTGCAATGGAAGCGGATATTGATTTGATTATACCGAGCGGAAGAGCCTGGCAGACAGCACGTAATACAATTACAAACCGACTCACCGTTGACGACGGATATCACGGCAACGACCTCGGATGCTATCTCGCAAGTGCTTGTTTTTATGAGATGATATTCAGCGAAAGCATTTATGAAAATGCGTTTTATCCCGACGGAATTGAAAAGAATACCGTTGATATCCTTAAGCTTTGCGCCCATACGGCGGTTGAAAAAGGAATAATAAAAAAATAAAAATTGACCGAAGGAAAAATCCTTCGGTCTTATTTTTTAGTTTATGAAAAGGTGCTTACGATTGTTGAAATATTTATTATAAATCAGCACCAAAATAACCGTTTCGCCTGCTGTCTGCACAACATTTCTCATTAGTACGGCAACAACCTCCGCATCAAATTCTATTGATTCTCTCATAATAATCAGCGAAATCACAAAATATATTATACCCAGAGCACCTGATAATATATATAAAATTGAAACGTGTTTCGGTGCGGATTTTTTAAATTTGATTAAGGATATGGAAATATATATCCGATAAACCGCCAATGCACAGCAACCTAAAGAAATTATCAGATTTGCCGCTGTTAAATTCTCAAAAATATTCAGGAAATTCATCAGATATAATTTGATTTCAACATTTTCAATAGTGAAAGCATCGATCGTTTTGCCGAGAACTCCGGGCATAAATGCAACAAAGCACACACATCCGAAAAGCGCTTGACAAGGCAGCCAGAAGTATGTGAAGAATTTATACCAACGCATACCGATCTTTTCGGATTCTTCAAACTCTATGCTATTGTATAAAAACTCATTATCCATTCAATCCCCTCCCTGTCAATTTGATTATATATAAAAAAAACAGAAAGTCAACTCTTTTCAGCAATTTGCAAATCACTCCTGCATTTAAATTCCGCTTCTGTTATCCGAGCCGTCAAATCACCGAATCCCTGCAAAAAAAGGAGCAGTCTTGCGACTGCTCCCTAAAAAGAACTTTTTAATTATTCAGCGATATCGATAACAACGCCTGAACCAACAGTTCTGCCGCCTTCACGGATAGCGAAGCGGAGACCCTTTTCGATAGCGATGGGAGTGATGAGCTCAACATCCATGTCAACGTTATCGCCGGGCATGCACATTTCTGTGCCTTCGGGAAGGTTGATTACGCCTGTAACGTCAGTTGTTCTGAAATAGAACTGAGGACGGTAGTTGTTGAAGAAGGGAGTATGACGGCCGCCTTCTTCCTTTGTAAGAACGTAAACCTGACCCTTGAACTTTGTGTGGGGGTTGATTGAACCGGGCTTGCAGAGAACCTGACCACGTTCGATCTCTGTTCTCTGAACACCACGAAGGAGAGCACCGATGTTGTCGCCAGCCTCAGCATAGTCGAGGAGCTTGCGGAACATTTCGATACCTGTAACAACAGTCTTTCTCTTTTCGTCTGAAAGACCAACGATTTCAACTTCTTCTGAAGTTCTGAGCTGACCTCTTTCAACTCTACCTGTAGCAACTGTACCACGGCCTGTGATTGTGAATACGTCTTCTACGGGCATAAGGAAGGGAAGGTCTGCCTTACGGTCGGGTGTGGGGATATATTCGTCAACAGCAGCCATGAGTTCCCAGATGGGAGCAAGAACGTCGGCGCTTGTGTCGCCGCCTTCATAGCTGAGAGCCTGAAGAGCTGAACCCTTGATGATGGGAGCTTCTTCGTCGAAGCCGTACTCAGCAAGTGTTTCACGGATTTCCATTTCAACGAGCTCAAGGAGTTCGGGGTCGTCAACCTGGTCAACCTTGTTCATGAAAACGATGATCTTCGGCACGCCAACCTGACGAGCAAGAAGAAGGTGTTCCTTTGTCTGAGCCATGGGGCCGTCTGTTGAAGCGATAACAAGGATAGCGCCGTCCATCTGAGCAGCACCTGTGATCATGTTCTTGATATAGTCAGCGTGGCCGGGGCAGTCAACGTGAGCATAGTGACGGTTGTCTGTCTCGTACTCAACGTGAGCTGTGTTGATTGTGATACCGCGCTCTCTCTCTTCGGGAGCCTTATCGATGTTTGCGTAATCAATGAAGTCAGCGCCGCCCTTCATAGCGAGGGTCTT
>JAZSLR010000154.1:0-5687 GCA_045535475.1 Acutalibacteraceae bacterium
CGGAATATGTCGGTGCAATCATGGACCTTTGCCAGGACAGACGAGGCGTTTTCAAGAACATGGACTATATCACTCCCGACAGAGTTGATATTCACTATGAGCTTCCCCTCAACGAAATCATTTACGATTTCTTTGATTCGCTTAAATCAAGAACAAGGGGCTATGCGTCATTTGACTATGAAATCTCCGATTACCGCAAGTCGAATCTTGTTAAGCTCGATGTTCTTCTCAACGGTGATATTGTTGATGCCCTTTCGTTCATCATTCACTCCGAAAAGGCATATTCAAAGGCAAGAAAGATTGCCGAAAGACTCAAGGAACACATTCCCCGTCAGATGTTCGAAATCCCAATTCAGATTGGCATCGGCGGCAAAATTATTGCCCGTGAAACCGTTAAGGCGATGCGCAAGGACGTTCTTGCAAAGTGCTACGGCGGTGACATCACACGAAAGAAAAAGCTTCTTGAAAAGCAGAAGGAAGGCAAAAAGAGAATGCGTCACTTCGGTACGGTTGAAGTACCTCAGGAGGCATTTATGGCTGTCCTTAAACTTGACGACAATGATTAAAATTACGGGCGTCCGATGGACGCCCCTACATTTTTTCAGGTGATTTAATGAAACCTATCGGATTATATATTCACATCCCGTTTTGCAACGGTAAATGCCCTTACTGCGATTTTTATTCCGTCAGTCCTGAAAGCGAAACGGTTGAGAAATATGTTGATGCCGTTTGCAAAAAGCTTGACGAAGCGGACGGAATATACAACACCGTCTATTTCGGCGGCGGTACTCCGTCCCTGATTGGCTCGGATAACATTTCTAAAATTATGTCACACATAAACCATACTCCCGACTGCGAAGTGACGCTCGAATGCAACCCGTCGGACACGGGCTCAGTCAATTCGGAGTTTGATTTCTCTGTTGTTGCCAAAAGCGGAATCAACCGCATTTCAATGGGTCTGCAAAGCGCAGACGATACTGAAAGAAAATTTCTCGGCAGACGCGGCGGATGCAGCGATGTTGAGCGTGCAATCGCAAGGGCAAAGTCGGCAGAAATTGATAACATTTCGCTTGACCTGATGCTCGGCATTCCGAATCAGACAGAAGAAAGTCTGCAAAAATCAATTGAATTCTGCAAAAATTCAGGAGCAAAGCACGTCAGTGCGTATATCCTCAAAATTGAAGAAAGCACACCCTTCCATAAAATAAAAGATACCCTCTGTCTGCCCGACGAGGATGATACCTGCGATTTATATTTATCGGCAGTAAAAGAGCTTGAGAAGGCAGGTTTTTATCAATATGAAATCTCGAATTTCTCACAACCGAGATTTGAAAGCAAACACAATCTCAAGTATTGGCGGTGCGAGGAATATCTCGGCATCGGCGCTTCGGCACATTCCTTTGTTAACGGAAAAAGATTTTATTATGAGCGCAGCATCGACGGCTTCATAAGCGGAAATCCACCCGTTAATGACGGCTTCGGCGGCGATGAGGAAGAATATATTATGCTTGCACTCAGACTTGCCGAAGGATTGATTTTTGAGAATTATAAAAAACGTTTCGGCAATCCCATACCCGATTCTATTATCAAAAAAGCAAAAAAATTCGAAAAGCACGGACTCGTTAAAGTAACCGATAAAAACATATCGTTGACAGTTGACGGTTTTTTGGTTTCGAATTCAATAATATGCGAACTTATCGGATATTGAAATATCATCTCAGATATGTTAAAATGTAAAAAAGGAGGTTATTCCAATGAAAAAGACACTCAGCGTTTTAATCGCATCAATTATTCTTTTAATGTCGTTTTTTTCGGTCAATGCTTTTGCGGCAACTCCCAAAACCGATGCACTTCTCGATAAGCTCGAAACCGCAACCGAGGTTTCAGTAACAATCCGCTCGGGTGAAACGAAGCTTTTCGGCATTCTGCCCGCAACAATCACCAACACAATCGCCGTTAAGGGCAACAACATATGCTATGAATACCGTGTAGGCTTCATTAAAGCAAGAATAGTCACTGCCGATGACGGCATTTACGGTTTTCTTCCCACGCTTCCGTTTTTCTATGTAAAAATGGACACAAATCCCATTAAAGGTGCAAACGTATGGTCAATGGTGCTCAGCGCCGCAAATCTCACTCAGGCACTCACCAGATATCTCAAGAGTTATGAAGAAACAGTCAACGGCACAAAATATTATGTTGAAGAATACGACGACAGAGAGTTTGTAACCAGCAAATTCTACTATATAGGCGACGAGCTTAAAATGCTCATCGTTACCGATTCATCATCAGGCTCCGTTCAGTACACATATTTCGACGATATCTCATTCAGCATCAGCGACAGTATGTTTGAAGTGCCCGCATCGGCATTCGACCTTTCTCCCCTGCTCAAAGGAATTTTTCTTTCACTCATAACAGCATAAAACCGTGACCGCATCTTTTGGGTGCGGTCTTTTTGACTAAAATTATGTTTTGAAACAGTTGATTTTATAAATCGGATGTGATAACATTAATTCAAAGGAGGAATTATAATGAAGAAATTTACAAGCACTGTTCTAACTGTAATTATTCTTATTATCTCCGTGTTTTCTGTCAATGCTTTCGCTCAGGAACAGACCCGAGCTGAAAAGTGGATGCAAAACTTTGGAAATCATGAACTCGAAATTAAGGCTACCAGTTACTATGCAGGTCAGAAAACCGTTTCAAAGCTTTATATAAAAGGCAAAAACATAGCTGCTATATCCACATTACCGTTATCGAAGCACTACACTGCTGAAATAAAAGCTGTTATCAAAGACGGATATTCATATTTATATTTAACTTCTTTTCCGTTTTTACATATTAAAGTAAAAACCGACGATAATATTTTTCAGTCCATTAACCCAATTGAACTGATTTACTTAAAAAGCTATGAATTGCAAGACGGTTCAACAACATATTACGTTGAAGAATTTACTTATAAAAACAGCGATGCATTAATTAAATACTATTTTGTCGGCGACAAGCTTATGAGAATAGAATCGGACGGAACTGATGAATACGGCGATTATTCATCAAGCGTTATTGAGATTTTGTCGGACAATGTTGATGACAGCAAATTCCGCGTTCCGTTTTTTTCAATAAACATATCTCCTTTAATTGACTATTTTTATTCCTGAACAAATTGCAAAACGGCAGAGAGCTTTTGCTCCCTGCCGCCTTTTTTATACTGTTTTCATCTGCAACTTGAGATTATCGCTTATCATTGCAATAAACTCACTGTTGGTGGGTTTGCCGCGCTCGTTCTGAATCGTATAACCGAAGTAGGAGCTAAGCACATCAACATCGCCTCTGTCCCACGCAACCTCAATTGCGTGCCTGATAGCACGTTCAACTCTAGACGGAGTTGTTTTGAAGTGCTTTGCAACCGTCGGGTAGAGAATCTTTGTTACCGAACTTATCATTTCGCTGTTGTTAATCGAAAGAATAATCGCTTCCCTGAGATACTGATATCCCCTGATATGAGCGGGCACGCCTATCTGATGCATTATCTGCGATACCACAACCTCCAAATCCTTTACACCGCTTTGATTGGTGCAGGAATTATGGAGGCTTGAAAACTGAATTATACGCTCTGCAAGCATCTTGGGGCTGTAAGGTTTCAGAAAATAATAATCTGCTCCGCTTCTGAGAATCTCGCTCTCAAAACGTTGGTTATCAGTACTCGAAAGCACCATTACCATCGGCCTTTTTTCAAGGTGCATTGACTCAATTTCGCGAAGAACGCCCAAAGCATCAAGCTTTGGCATAAAGCCGTCCATTAAAAGAACATCGGGTCTTTCGCCGTCTTTGAATTTCTCAACTATCTGTGTTCCGTCCTTGATTACGGTAGTTACTTCGAATCCGTTTGAGCGCAGTATTCCTGCAAGCTCGTGAAGCGTTTCGCTCCCGTCCTCGATTATCATAGCTCTCAACAATTTTCTCATAGTTTTTACCTCCGTTTTGTTTAGTTCACGGAGATATTACCATATTTTGGCAAATCTGTCAATAATTTACTGGGATTTTTTTACAGAAGTTATCGCAAATTGTGACATTACGCCACTTTATTCAAGAAGCTTTTGCCATTTCCGAGCTTATCACCGTATCCATTGTGTCAATCATTCTCTGAGAAAAGATTGCATATCCCTTATCCGGGGAGTTTACAAATACATGGGTTACTGCACCCACGAGCATAGAATTCTGAACAATGGGGCTACCGCTCATCCCCTGAACAATGCCGCCCGTTTTTTCAAGCAGCACGGGGTCGGTCACCTGTATTATCATATTTCTGACAGATAAGTCCGACGACGGATAAATCTTGGTTATCTCGATATCATAATACTGAGGTCCGCTGTCATCAATTGTTGTTATCATCTGAGCTTTTCCGAGACGTATTTCACTTTCAAGCGCAACCGGCATAAGCTTTTTGCCCGAAGGCTGTAAAAGTCTGCCGTAAACACCCATCTCATGGTTAACACGAAGGCTGCCCAAAGCGATATCGGAGAACACACCGCAAAGCTCACCCGGGTTACCTGCACTGCTTTTATAGAAGCCGTTGACTTTTGCTCTGACCGCCTCGCCGTTATTCAAAGGCATTATTTTGCCGGTATCAATGTCGCAAACGCCGTGACCGAGACCAGCAAAATAGCCTGACGAATCATCGTAAAACGTAACTGTGCCGATACCCGCAGAGCTGTCCCTTACCCAAAGACCGGCTTTATACTTTCCGTTGACGGACATAACGGGAGTAAGATTAATCTCTATTATCTCTCCGTTTCTGTCAACCCGAAGATGCAGAGGGTTACCGCCTGAATTTTCAACGGCATCCGTCATCTGCTGCGAACTCGTTGCCGCCTGAGAATTAATTGTTGTTATTATATCTCCGCACTTGATTCCCGCGGATACCGCAGGGTCTGCCGTGCCGTATTCGGTTGATACCGAATCAATGCTGACAACAATTACACCTTTTGTATAAAGCTTTATTCCGAAAACGTCACCGCCCGGAGAAACAAATCTCCTTTTAGTCACATTAACTTTTATATCCTTTACCGGGACAACCTTGAGTGCCATTATTTTCGAATCATATTCGGTTTTACCCCATACCGTTGATGCAGACCTTACGGGTTCTCTTTTTTCTTCAGTATAAAACATTCCGAGATTAACCGTTTCATTTTCGCCTATGCTTATTTCATCGGGAAGCTCTGCGACGCCGTAAATAACCGCCGAAAAAATCGGAATGCACAGCACAAAAAGGAAAGCACTCAGAGCTTTCAAAAAACGCTTCATTATTCACCTCCGTGTTTTTATTTTTGCTCCGCTTTTGCGAAGCAGTTGACTGTCGATAAAGTCGCTGAAACATAAATGAAAAATAAAATGAATAATCCCGGCAGCCACCTTTCAAAAGAAGGTAAATTTCAGCAAAGCCAAAAAACAAAGAATTCATTAAAACATCAGCGAAAAATTGTCGGGCAAATTGCAGGGCTTCTTTGTTGAGTTCATGCCCATTGTTATATGTTTTCCAAATTACCCTACCATTATTTTCGCGATATTTATAGATAAAAGTTTTACTTATACGAACCCTATCAACATCACCAAGCCCACACGTTATAAATGCAGATACTCCATTCTTTATTGCTTTTTGAGGATACACTCCGCACGCGTGTAGGCCC
>JAZSLR010000151.1:0-14339 GCA_045535475.1 Acutalibacteraceae bacterium
CGGCTTTGAGGGTGATTTTTACATTGAACCCAAGCCGAAGGAGCCTATGAAGCATCAGTACGATTTCGATGCAGCTACCGCTATCGGTTTCCTCCGTCAGTACGGTCTTGACAAGGATTTCAAGATGAACATCGAAGCAAACCACGCTCTCCTCGCAGGCCACACCTTTGAGCACGAGCTTCGCATTTCCGCTATCAACGGTATGCTCGGCTCAATCGATGCCAACCAGGGCGACCCCGTGCTCGGCTGGGATACAGACGAATTCCCGTTTGACGTTTATTCGGCAACAATGTGTATGTATGAAGTTCTCAAGGCAGGCGGTATGAAGAACGGCGGTCTTAACTTTGACGCAAAGAACCGCAGACCCAGCAACACCCGTGAGGATATGGTTCTCGGTTTCATTCTCGGTATGGATACATTCGCACTCGGTCTTATCAAAGCCGCAAAGATTATTGAAGACGGCACAATCGACAGCTTCAAGGCAGAGAGATATTCAAGCTTTAACTCAGGTATCGGCAAGAAGATTGCTGACGGCGAGGCTACTCTCGAAGAGCTTTCGGCTTATGCCTGCTCACTCGGTAAGTGTGCAGACCCCGGTTCAGGCAAGCAGGAATACCTTCAGTCCGCAATAAACGGCATTATGTTTGGTGAATAAGATGAAATATGTTATCGGTATAGATCTCGGCACTTCGGCAACAAAAACCGTTCTCTTTGATGAAAAGGGAGCAACCGTTGCTTCGTCAAGCCGTGAATACGAGCTGCTCCAGCCTCACAACGGCTGGGCGGAGCAGAATCCCTCAGACTGGTACGATGCCGCAATCGAAACGCTTTCAAAGGTTGTTTACGACAGCGGCATTGACAAAAACGATATTGTTTCCATCGGCATTTCGGGTCAGATGCACGGACTCGTTATGCTCGACGAGGAATGCAATGTTCTTCGCCCGTCAATCCTCTGGTGCGACCAGAGAACAGGCAAGGAATGCGATGAGCTGACCGAAATGCTCGGCAGGGAAAAGCTCATCGAAATCACCGCAAACCCCGCACTCACGGGCTTCACCGCATCAAAAATTCTTTGGGTAAAGAATAACGAACCCGAGATTTTTGAGAAGTGCCGCCATATTCTTCTGCCTAAAGACTATCTGCGTTTCAGACTTACGGGCGACTTTGCAACCGAGGTTTCGGACGCATCGGGAATGCAGATTCTCGACGTGCCGCAGAGAAAGTGGTCAAAGGTTATGATTGATGCACTTTCCATAAAAGAAGAATATCTTGCAAAAGTTTATGAGTCCCCCGAAATCACGGGATATATCAACAGCGATACCGCTGAAAAAACAGGTCTTTCGACCGCTACTTCGGTTGTCGGCGGTGCAGGCGACAATGCCGCTGCGGCAGTCGGAATGGGCGTTGTTGAAGAAGGCAAGGCTTTTACCACAATCGGTACATCCGGCGTTGTTTTCGCTCATACAGATAACCCCGTCATCGACCCCGAAGGCAGAGTTCACACCTTCTGCTGTGCCGTGCCCGGTGCATGGCACGTTATGGGCGTAACTCAGGGGGCAGGTCTTTCGCTCCAGTGGTTTAAGAATAATTTCTGCGGCGAAGAATCCGCTCAGGCGGCAAACGAAGGCAAGGATGTTTACATTATAACAGACGAAAAGGCATCAAAAATCGCTATCGGATGCGACAAGCTTCTCTATCTCCCCTATCTTATGGGTGAAAGAACCCCGCATCTCGACCCCGACTGCAGAGGCGTTTTCTTCGGTCTTTCCGCAATCCACACACGCTCGCATTTCATCAGAGCAATAATGGAGGGCGTTACATATTCGCTCTACGACTGCCTTCTCGTACTCAAGGAAATGGGTATCTCTCCGCAGTCGATGCTCCTTTGCGGAGGCGGCGGAAAGAGCAAGCTATGGAAGGGTATGATTTGCGACACATTTGATATGCCTGTGCTCACAACAAAATCATCCGAGGGACCCGCACTCGGCGTTGCAATCCTTGCAGCAGTCGGCTCGGGAATCTATCCCGATGTCAATTCGGCTTGCAAAGCGATGATACCCGACGAAGCAAAAATCTCAAATCCCGACGGCGCAAACACTGCAAAATACCGTGCGTGCCACGCTGTCTATTCATCGCTCTATAATTCTCTTAAGGACAATTACAAGTCACTTGCAAATCTCGATTAAACATAAAGCTCAATCCTCAACGGGTTGAGCTTTATTGGAGAAGAATATGATATTTTATTTTTCCGCAACAGGCAACAGCCGCCACGCCGCAAAAAGAATAGCCGATGCAACGGATGACAGAATAATTTCAATCACCGAATGTCTGAAAAAAGGTCTGTATGATTTCACCGCCAAGGACGGCGAAACAATCGGTTTTGTTTCACCCGTTTATAATTTCGGATTGCCCGTCACCGTGATTGATTTTATAGACAGGCTCAACCTCACCCGTAATGGCGGCTATGTCTTTACTCTCGTCACCTACGGCGGCTTTTCGGGCGGTGCAAGCAAGATAACAAGGGATTTACTCAAGGAAAAAGGAATAAAAGCCGATGCTCAATATTCCGTCAGAATGCCCGACACCTGGACTCCCGTTTACGATTTATCCGACAAGGAGAAGGTTGCCGAAACCAACAGAAAAGCAGATATCAGAATCGGCGGAATTATCAACAAAATCAATAAAAAAGCGAAGGACAATTTTGATTCAAGGCGAATACCCTTCGGCGATAAATTCTATGGCGGATACGAGGAAATGCGCAGAACAAGCTCACTTTCCGTCAACAAAAAATGCATTGGTTGCGGTCTTTGTGCAAAGCTGTGCCCGGTTGATGCAATCGAAATTCGGAACGGAAAGCCCGTTTGGATAAAGGAAAAGTGCGCAATGTGCCTCGGCTGTCTGCATCATTGCCCCGAATTCGCAATTCAGAGGGGCAACAAAACCGCCGCGCACGGACAATATACACACGAATAAAAACAACCGCTTCAGTCTTTCGACCGAGGCGGTTAAGTTTTTTATTCTATTCCTGCAAGATTCAGGTTTTTAAGATGCTCTTCGTAAGTTTCTGCATAATAATAATTTGCGTTTTCATCGTGGCAGAAGTAGAGATAGTCAACATCTGCGGGATTGAGAGCGGCATTGATTGTTTTCAGACCCGGATTGCAAATCGGCCCTGCAGGAAGTGCCTTGCACTTATAAGTATTATAATAGCTGTTATAACGGTTGATATCTCCCGTAAGATAAGGCTTGACGTGGCGTTCGATATAATAAATCGAAGAATCCATCTGGAGCTTCATTCCCGCTTCAAGTCTGTTATAAATAACAGCGGCAATCTTTGCAACCTCGCTTGACTTTCCGCCCTCTTTTTCAACAATTGATGCAACCGTCAGCACCTCGTCCATCGTGTAACCGAGCGCCGATGCCTGCGCCATCATCTGCTCCGTGATATTCGCCTTGCTTCCTCTGAGGAATTTGCCTATCGCGTCCTGAGGCTTTGAGTTGGTATAAAATTCATATGTGCTCGGATAAAGATATCCCTCAAGCTTAAAGCAACGGTTGGGATTCGACGGGATTTTTGCAACAAGCGGATAATAGCTGTAATCATAGGTTGCGGCGGTTTCCATAAGCTCATCAAAATCCGCAACCTCATATTCATCAAGGATTTTGAATATTTCGGTAAGACTTCTGCCCTCCGCAAAGCTGAGCGTAACAGTTCTTTTGCCCGTAGCTTCCTGCGGCTGAAGCTTTGTTGTTTCTTCAACAAGCTGATGCGTGAATTCTTCCGTCAAGGGACTTGTAAGCGATACGGGAATATACATAGTCGGCTTTTCGTTTTCTTCTTTTCCCTCTGTTTCATCCTCATAGCCGTAATCGGGTTCATCTTCATATTCGAAAACATTTTCTGTGAGATTCACGAAAGCGTCAATCGCATCCGAAAGGTTTGCAGCAGAGGTTGCAAGCGAATCTGTCGAGGTTGTCGTCACATCATTTTCGGGGTTCTTCATCGAACACGACGCCGCGAACAAAACGCAGACCGAAAGCAAGATTACGGCGAATATTTTTATAAGTTTCATTATATACAGTCCTTTTTATTTTTGTGACAAAATATTATCATAAAGACGGGCAAAAATCAACCGCCGTGTAAAAAGTTTACACAGCGGTAATAATTTATATGTTCTCTCTGTATTTCTTGCGTGCATATCGGAAAACAACAAATGCAACGCAAACCGCGGCAAAAATTCCGATATAAAGAGCATATCTCTTTGCTTCGGGAGTCATAGCCTCGCCGTCATCGGTCGAAACTGCGGAGCTTGAGCCGCCGAAGAAGAAATCGTTGTTACCCGTACCCGATGGAACATAGTTCTTGACATCGTCCCAGAGAGTGCTCATAAGAGCGAGGGTTTCGGGATTGAGGTTGAGGAAAAGCTGGGTTTTAAACTTACCGTCCTCGGGATAGAGAATTTCATCCTCATAGAAAGAATAGTCGGGATTGGTATAAACCTCTGTGTGCGGACTTGCATAGCAGATATATTCAGCATTTGCAAGGGCGACCTCGGGTTCAAGCAGAAAGTTTATGTAAAGCTCTGCCGCAAGCTTATTCTTTGCGCCCTTGAGCACACAGGCACCGTCAACAAAGAAGTTAACGCCTTCCTTCGGATAAACGAATTCGAGTGCATGATTGTTGTCCTTCATTGTAAGGAAATCGCCTGCGTAATAAGGTGCCATTGCAGCTTCGCCCGATTCCATTTTAAGGAAAACTTCATCGTTTACATATGCGGGAGAAACATTCTTCTGCTCCTTGAGAAGCTCTGCGGCTACTCTCCACGAAACATCGGATTCATTATTATAATCCATACCGAGAACACTCTGCGCAATCGCAAATGCGTCACGGGGATTGTTGAACATCAAAATGCTGTTTTCATAGTTTTCATCCCATAAAGCAGTCCAGCTGTCGGGAGCTTCTTCAACCATTTCAGTGTTATAGATAAGGCCGACCATACCTACCGTATAAGGCACGGAATATTCATTTTTCGGGTCGTGCGCAAGGTTTTTATATTTTTCGGGAATATACTTATAATTCGGAATATTCGAGAAATTGATAGGCTGAAGCATATCTTCGGCAATCATTCTCTGAATCATATAATCCGACGGAATAACAACATCATATGAAACTCCGCCGCCCTTGAGCTTCGAATACATTACCTCGTTGTTGTCGTAGGTTTCGTAGACAACTTCGATGCCGTATTTCTCTTCGAACGCCGCATTTACATCGAGAGTATCGTCGGCGCCATCGGAAATGTATTCGCCCCAGTTATAAACATAAAGCGTTGTGCCTCTGAGCGCGTCGATTTCGCTTTGCTCCGCCGCAAACGATGTTACGCAGGGCAAAAGAGAAATAACAAGCGTAAAAAGCACGGATGCAATTCTTTTTTTCAATAAAAACACCCCATTTGAAAGTGTTATTTTTTCTTGGTTTTCTCCTCACTCTTTGACTGTGCAACATTGTAAAGAATAAGAAGAACAAGTATGCTCACGAAAATCAGAGCCGAAAGAGCATACATATCCGGCTTGACTCGTTTCTTTGTCATTGAGAAAATCGCAATCGGAAGAGTCTGGAAACCGGGTCCGCTGGTGAAATAGCTGATAATGAAATCATCCAGCGAAAGAGTAAATGCCATAATCATACCTGTAATTATACCGGGCATAATTGACGGCAGAACAACTTTGAAGAAAGCCATAAGCGGTCTGCATCCCAGGTCCTGAGCCGCTTCGGAAAGATTTCTGTCCGTCTGACGGAGCTTGGGAAGCACGTTGAGAATAACGTAAGGCAGGTTGAAGGTTACGTGAGCGATAAGCATTGTGCCGAAGCCGAGCACGGCATCCTTGCTCAGAAGTCTGCCCACAAAAACAAACAGAAGCATCATCGAGATACCCGTTACGATTTCAGGGTTTGTCATAGGGATATTCGTTGTTGCCATAACGCCTGCACGCACGGGACCTTTTTTGAATTTGTCGATGCCGACTGCCGCCGCAGTTCCGAGAACGGTTGCTATAACGGACGAACAGACAGCAAGAATAATTGTGTTGTAAAGCGACCTGAGGGTTGCTTCGTCCTCAAGAAGCGCCTTGTACCAATCAAGCGAGAAACCCGCAAAAACACTCGTACTGCTTGATGAGTTGAACGAAAAAAGAATCATTACGAGAATCGGCGCATAGAGAAAAAGAAAAACGAGGAAAGTATAAACCTTTGATACAGCTTTCATATAACCATACCCTCCTCATCACCCGTAAAGCGGTTCATAACCGCCATACTGATAAGAATAAGCACCATAAGCACGAGCGAAAGCGCCGCGCCGAGGTTGTAGTTATAAGACTGCTGAAACTGTCTTTCGATAACGTCGCCGATAAGGTCGAATGAACCGCCGCCGAGCTTCTGTGAAATGTAGAAGGTACTGACGGATGGTACAAAAACCATTGTGATACCCGAAACGATGCCGGGCATACTCATCGGGATAATGCAACGTCTTACGACGGTAAGGCGGTTGCCGCCCAAATCCTGGCAGGCTTCGACCATACTGTAGTCAAGCTTTGCCATAACCGAATAAATCGGCATTATCATATACGGCAGGAAATTATAAACCATACCGAGAATAACCGCGCCTTCGGTGTTGATCATATGAATCGGGTCTATTCCGATTTTGCCGAGGAGGTTGTTGATTATACCCGTATCCTGAAGAAGTGCCATCCACGAATATGTTCTGATAAGGAAGCTCATCCACATCGGAAGCATAACGAGCATAACCATCGTACGCTGAACCTTTTCTGTCTTTTGCGAAATGATATACGCAAGCGGGAACGCTATTATAAGGCAGATGATTGTTGCAACTATTCCGAACCAGAGTGAACGCAGAAAAGTCGGCGTATATTTGCTTAAAGCGGTTATATTTTCAAAAGTAAATGCGCCCGAAGCATCGGTAAAGGAATAATAAACAACAAAAAACAGCGGGGCGATTATAAAAAGTACGGACCATACGATATAGGGTGAGGCAACAAGCTTTGATTTGAGAGATGAACGGCTGCTCATTCCTCCACCTCCTCTTCAGCGTTTGAAAGCTCGTCAAATTCTTCGCTGAAGGAGCTGTAGTCGCCGTAAATGCCCGAATACTCGGATTTCTTCATAATATGTATTGCATCGGGTTCAATGAAAAGACCGATTTTTGCGCCCTCGGGCTGATAGTCGGTTGTCTGAATCATCCACTTGAAGCCGCCGATGTCAACGATAATTTCAAAATGAACGCCTTTGAATGTTACGGATGTAACCGTACCGCGGAGCATACCCTTTTCGGGGTCAACAACGTCAACGTCCTCGGGACGGACAACAACATCAACAGCCTCATTCTTGCCGAATCCCTTGTCAAGACACTCGAATCTGTGACCCGAAAAATCAACAAGACAGTCGTCAATCATAACACCGTCGAGAATATTACTCTCGCCGATGAAGTCCGCAACGAATGCATTCTTGGGTTCGTTATATATATCAAGAGGTGTGCCTATCTGCTGGATAACACCGCCGTCCATAACAACAACGGTATCCGACATTGAAAGCGCCTCTTCCTGGTCGTGGGTAACATAAATAAAGGTGATGCCGAGTCTCTGCTGAATCTTTTTAAGCTCAACCTGCATATCCTTACGGAGCTTAAGGTCAAGCGCACCGAGAGGTTCGTCAAGCAGAAGAACTCTGGGTTTAACAGCAAGCGCTCTTGCGATCGCAACTCTCTGCTGCTGACCGCCCGAAAGCGAATTTATGTTTCGTTTATTGAAGCCTGTGAGATTGACGAGTGCGAGCATCTCTTCGACTGTTTCTTTAATCTGCTTTTCGGGGACTTTTTTGATTCTCAGACCGAAAGCAACATTTTCATAAACATTCAGGTGGGGAAAAAGTGCATAACGCTGAAAAACAGTGTTAACCTGCCTTTTATGAGGAGGAACACCATTCATCTTTTTATTCTCAAAAATAACCTCACCTTCATCGGGTTCGATAAAGCCTGCAATAATTCTGAGAGTTGTTGTTTTTCCGCAGCCCGAAGGACCGAGAAAAGTTATGAACTCCTTATCACGGATATATAAATTGAGGTCTTTGAGTACCTGATTATTTCCGAAAGTCACGGAAATGTTTTTCAAATCAATGATCGCATTTTTTTTCAATTATGCAGCCCCTCTCTGCCTCTGCTGTAACGGCTTATAATAATATAATAAAATATAGAGCAAAATCTTGCAAATGTCAACAATTTTTTTAATAAATCCGCGAAAAATCCGTTAGGGTTTAAACTTTTCAAATAATTTGCTTTGAATTGCTCTTGAATGCTCTGTTTTACTCTGTTTATCTCACTTTTTATTGTTTTGAATTTTTTTGCAAAAACTACTTGATTTTTTTTGGTTCGTCAATAATTCCCGTAATGTAATCGAGCGAAATATTATAGTATTTTGCCAACGCGATATATTTATCAATACTCATCTGAACAGCCCCTCTCTCATAACGACTGTACTGCGTCTGCTGAATATTGAGAACCTGCGCAACCTGAGTCTGAGATAAATCATTATCCTCTCTGATATCCTTAAGCCTCTGATAATAATTCACACGTATCCCCCCTTTTTACCGAATATAACATAGAACTGAAGAATACTATTGGCTTTAGTACTTAACAGTACTATAATAAATATAGTATTGTGCCTAACCTGTTAATTATTGACAGCACAGGCAGGTACTGGTATAATTTTTACAGGGAGATATCTCTGTCATATTAGTTAAAAGGAGGAACAAAAAATGTTAAGCATCTTTTCAATGATTTTGGCATTCTTTTTCTCGCTGACATCATTTTTCACCGTTCTGACGGGCGGAAATCTTGACGAAATGCATCTTGACTACGACCCTGCAAGCGGCAATGTCTGGGAATGCGAAATTGCAGACAAAGACATTGCAGTCATCACGGATGAAAAAATCTTCGGCGACACTCAAAGCTTTACCGTTGAAGGCGTCGGCGAAGGAAGAACAATCGCAACGGCAACCAATCAGAACGGTGAAACCCTTGAATGCATCCTTGAATCCTATGCAGAAATCAATCCTTATAACGGTAAAATTGAATATTATGATATTTATGTTTTGTATGATTTCGGAGAATTCATTTCATACAGTGAAGGAATAACGCTCACCGCGCAGACACCCGTCGAGGGCGGATATTGGGACTTCAGCATTTACAGCGATTATGTTGAACTCAAAACACCTCCCGAAACCGAAAACGGAGTGTGCACATTTGATGTTATCAACACTACGCTCGAGGACGAAAAATACGCCGTTCTTTTCACATACTATTCTCCCAACGGCACTCCGCTTGAAAATCAATTTAAAGCTTTCACTCTCACCAAAGAAGGTGAAGTCGTTTACACTCCCGAAAACAGACTTGCAAAAATCGAGCTTCCGTCTGATTTTTCAAAGCTGACAACTTGGACTCTCTCCCCCGCTTCGGTTGACAGCGAAACAGCGGAAATAATCAGTATTTATCCAGTATCGGATAAATACGGCAGCATATATATTCCCGAAGATTATCCGTCGGCTGAAACCCTTGAAGAGCTTCTCAGCTTACTTCTCGGCGACAATATGCCTATAGGCGGCAACGATGTTGTTGTTATCGAAGCACTCAAAGAAGGTACGGCAAAATTCACCCTCGAAAAAGTTGATATGTATCCCATCGTAAAAACGGATGACGGTTATATAGTCACCACAGAAAGACGTGAAATTATTGACACGGCAATCGTCGAAGTCACGGTTGATGCAGACCTCAATATTTCATATGAAATAAGATAAAAAAATAAATAACCCCGATGCATTCCGGCAATACTTTAATTGCTATTAAATGTATCGGGGTGATTTTTTGCAATTCAACAAGGTTGAAATCTGCGGAGTTAACACCGCGAAGTTAAAAATTTTAAAGGAAAGCGAAAAAATGGAGCTGCTGAAGAAAGCACGCTCGGGTGACAAAAAGGCAAGGGAAGATTTGGTAACCGGCAATCTCCGGCTTGTGCTTAGCGTAATTCAGCGATTTTCCAACAGAGGTGAAAATCCCGATGACCTTTTTCAGGTTGGATGCATAGGTCTTATAAAAGCGATTGATAATTTTGATATGTCACTCGATGTAAGATTCAGTACCTATGCCTGCCCGATGATTATCGGTGAAGTCCGCAGGCATCTCAGGGACAACAATCCCGTGAGGGTCAGCCGCTCGGTCAGGGATACCGCATACCACGCAATGCAGGTGCGTGAAAGACTGATAAATGAGCTTGAGCGCGACCCGACGCCCGAGGAAATCGCAAAAGAACTCGGCATTTCTAAAGAAAGCGTCGTGATTGCTCTTGATGCGATAGTTGAACCCGTTTCGCTGAACGAACCCGTATATTCCGACGGCGGTGACACAATTTATGTTATGGACCAGATAGGTGATAACGAAAACGACGAAAGCTGGCTCGATGAAATTCTTTTGAAGCAGGCAATAAAAGAATTGAATGAGCGGGAAAAAAGAATTCTCCACCTGCGTTTTATGCGAGGTAAAACACAGATGGAGGTTGCAGACGAAATCGGCATTTC
Organism: Acutalibacteraceae bacterium; assembly: GCA_045535475.1. Lineage (GTDB taxonomy): Bacteria > Bacillota > Clostridia > Oscillospirales > Acutalibacteraceae > CAG-177. Next base: position 10,640 of record JAZSLR010000151.1, read on the forward strand.
TCAAGCTCAGGTTTCAAGACTCGAAAAAGGCGCAATCAAGAAAATTAAAGACAATAACAGAGCATAAAAAACAGGCTGTCGTTCTGACAGCCTGTTAATATTTACATAAGCGCAACGGACATTGCGAGCAGTATCTGCGCGGGATAATAGCTTGAAAGCTCAATTGTAACCCACACATTCTTTTTCTTTACGGGAGTGAAATAAAGAATTCCGAGGCAGGTGTCGCTGATGATAAACAGCACCGTTCCGATAAAAGCAACAATAAACGGCGCTTTGCCCGTCCCAAAAGCGAGCATCGCCGCCGATGCGGCTTTATAAAACAGTGCTCCGTAATAGACCGCCATAACGGGTCTGAGTTTTTTGTCTATCTTCATCTTGAGCACATTCATCATAACCAGCGCAATCGTTGCGCCCGCAATCCCGATGAGAAGTGCGGAAAGACTGAATCCGCCCGCAGAAATAAAAGCACAAAGCGCAAAAACGTGACCCGCAAGAAAATATAGCGTGCCGAGCGCAACAAGCTTGCTTTTGAAGGTCGGCGCAACCTCTTTGATACCCAGAAGGACGTCTCCGAAAAATCCGAAAAGCACCGAAAAGCACATCATACAGAAATAATATGTATCAACGGGGTTGAGGCAATATCCGACAACCGCAATCGAAATAAATCCGAAGCTCGCCATAAACTTGCACATCATACCTTCGAATGCTTTGCCTTTTCGGCGAAAGCCGACACATCCGAGGGCAAAAACTATCGTAACCGCCGCCAGAACATAACAAATCGGTGACATTCCGATACCTCCTCAATAATTTTCGGCTATCGCCCAGCAACCGACTTTTTCAAATCCGATTTTTGCGTAAAAATCCGCAAGAGAATCGTTCCTGCAGAAAAGAAAAACTTTTTTATCGGATTTTTCCTCGGCAAGAGCACCGACAAGCCTTGATGCATAACCTTTGCCCCTCGCGGAAGGATTTGTCGCAACCGCGCCGAGAAGCACACTTTTCACACCCTCAAAAAGAGCAAACGCGCAAGCACACGGTTCACTTCCATTCATAACGGCTGAAAGGGATGCCGTGCCTTTATTGAGCCTTGCACAGACATCTGCAAGAAATGCGCCGTAATCGCCGAGTTCAAAGCCGCACGTGCAGAGCAAATCATAGATTTTCTTTTTGTCGCAGTCGCGAGTTATTTCTTTGGTTTCGGGTACCGAACCGCCTTTATATTCAACGGTGAACGACGATTTTGCAATTTTAAATCCGAGCTTTTTCATCACAGCCGCATCACTTGTCAGAGTCAGAAATCCGACGGCATTTATGAATGCGGAAAGCTCTTCATAATCCGCACCGTCAAGGCAGCAGACAGTCATATTTCCGTCAACCTTGCTTACTGCTGCAACATCTTTTCCTTCAATTTCCTGCACCCAGAACATCGCAAAGGAATGCTCCGTGCCGTAGGTTGCCGCAAGAGCGGTTATCCTTGCCGCATAAGGGTCGGCAGGCAGAAAATCTAAAGAATTTTTATCTTGGATAAGTCTTACCATTTTGCAAATTCCTCTGCCATTGCACCGATAAGCTTCATACTTTCAACAGCATCGCTGTATTTTATCACGCAACCGGGAGAATGCAGATATCTGCAGGGCACGGAAACAGTCAGAGTTTTTACGCCACCCCTGCTTTTATGGATTGCACCTGCATTATTGCCGCCAGCAACAAGAGTTTTCGGCTGACAGAGAATATTTTTTTCTTTTGCAACTTCAAAAGCTTTATCAAAAAGCTCTCTGCTGTAAATGGTTCTTCTGTCCATAAATGAAACAGCGCCGCCTTCACCGCAGATGCAAACTCTTTTATCGTCTTTGACACCCGAAATATCAGCGGCAGTCGTTGTTTCAACAGCTATCGCATAATCGGGTGCGATTGTGAACGCTGATGCCTGCGCACCTCTTGTCCCGATTTCTTCCTGAACACTGAACGAAAACCACATATCATATTCAAGCTCACTTCTGATAAGCTCAATAAGGACAGCACAGCCCGCGCGGTCATCGAGAGCCTTTGCTTTCACAAATCCGTCACCGAATTCGACGAAATCGCTTGCAAACCACGCCGCATCGCCGAGGCGCACATATTCAGCCGCTTCCTCTTTAGATTTTGCGCCGATATCAATATAAAGGTCGTCAGCTTTAGGAATATCCGCCTCCTGACCTTTTTCGACAAGATGAACGGGTTTTATTCCGATAACACCGTTCACACATTTTTCGCCGACTTTAACCGCCCTGCCGAGCATAACACGGCTGTCAATACCGCCGACCTTTGCAAAACGCAGGAAGCCCTCGGAGGTGATTGCGGTTATTATCATACCGACTTCATCCATATGAGCGTCGAGCATAACCTTGTTTTTGGCAGGGTTTTTGCCTTTTTTGAACGCAATAAGGTTGCCGAGCGGGTCAATGCTGTACTCGGCATAATCCTTGATTTTTTCGATTATATAGTCACGAACGGCGTTTTCTCTGCCCGAAATTCCCGAAAGGGCGCAGAGTTCCTTAATCATTTCAAGCATTCGAACCGCCCCTTTCGATGATATATTCAGCCATAAGCTTTGCTGTGTTTTCAATATCTTCAAGGTCGCAGACTTCAACCGCCGTATGCATATTACGAATCGGAATTGAAAGCAGAGCAGTTTTTACACCCTTGCCCGAAATCTGAATTTCGTCGCAGTTTGTGCCCGTTTTACCACCCATAACCTCAGGCTGATTGGGTATATGCTTCTTTTCGGCTATATCGGAAAGACGTCTGCTCATTTCATAATCAAGTAACGGTGCATAGCCTATCATTGTTCCCGCGCCGAGTGAAGCATATTTTTCTCCGCTGATTCCGGGTGCGGTTGCAAAGCTTACGTCAACCGCAATTGCTTCATCCGCACAAGCAGAGAATGCGCCCGTCTGCGCACCGCTTCCGCCCGTTTCCTCCTGAACGGAAAACAGCACGCTTATTTTGCATCCAAGCTCTTTGCCTTTAAGCATTTCAAGGCATCTGAGAATAGCCGCAACGCCCGCTCTGTCATCAATTGAGGGTGATGCAATTCTGTTGCCGAGAAGCTTTGAAAATGCTCCGTTAAATGTTATTCTGTCACCCGGAGATACGATTTTCAACGCATCCTCACGCTTCATACCGATGTCAACGGCAATTTCGTCAAAATCCTTTGCCTTATTCGAATCTTCGGGCTTTGAAAGATGGGGCGGAGTTGATGTTATGATTCCGAAGACATCCTCTTTTCCGTGAACGGTTACCTCCGAAGCGGCAAGCACACGGATATCAGCACCGCCGCACTTGGCAACCTTGAGGAAAGCATCCTCATCAACAGCCGTAACAACAAGACCTATCTGGTCAAGATGAGCATCGAGAAGGATGTGAATATTCCCCTCACCCATCGTTCCCGTAACACTTCCGAGAGGGTCGGTTTTTACGGGCATATATTTTCCGAGAAGCTCCGAAGCGACCTGCGCCGCTTTGTTTTCTGCGCCTGAAACACCTTTTGCCGCGCAAAGCTTTTCGAGAAGTGCGCAAACTTCAGAATAATTATTCATCTATCTTACTTCCTAACCAAATCACATAACTTTTATGCCGCCCTCGGGACGGATGTTGAGAACATAGCAGGATTTTTCACCGAAAACAGCGCAGATTTTTGTTTTGAATTCATCAAGGCAAT